>JAKFXU010000157.1:0-14624 GCA_021731215.1 Rhodoferax sp. | reverse complement strand
GAAATGACGGCCAGAAACCTGTGGACGATCTTGGCAACCAAGTCGGCTTTAAATCTGGCGGGGTATAGCGATAGTGCATTCAACGGATACGACGTCCTGGCGAACTACACCGCACGCGAAGCCAAGGTCACTAACTACTACCTGGAAGGCGAGGCGCTGGCCGCGCTGCGCGTGGCATTTCCAACCGTCATGGGACAGGACAACCTCATCCGCGCCAACGGTGCTGACATGACTGGTGTGGGCGGCGCCATCGATCTGCACTCCCAGGCCTTGTTGACATCGATGCTGATGAGCGATTCCTTCCGGCAGTCAACTTACGCTTCGACCCGCGTCATCCCATTGCTGATGGACAAGAACTTCTACGCCTACGACGCCGCGACCAGCGATCAACAAAACGTCCTCATCAATTTCATCCGCAGCGAACAAGGCGCAGGCGACAAACTCACCCACTTCGCCGCCGACCTGAACAAACTCGGCACCAACATACAGGGTCTCAACAAAGCCGCGCAAGACGCCCTAATCGCCCAGGGCATCGAGTGGTACTACTGGCAGGGCACGGATTACGCCGGCCAGGAGTTCTTCACCCAGACCGGTGAATCCTTGCAATACACCACGGCACAAGGCGACGGCCTGGCCAATGCGCAGAACAAGGCGGCCAGCTACATTGGCAAATGGCTCACCCCCATCGTCAACAACCACGGCGAGTTCTATTCCGCCGGCTTTGCGACCTACGACCAATGGAACGTCGCCACCAGCAGCAGCGGCGCCACGGCCACTGCGCTCAATGCGGGCAAGAGCCAAATCTACATCGGCAACAGCGGCGCGGATACCTTCACCGGCGGCGACCTGGGCGACGTGATGTTCGCCGGCGCCGGCAGCGACACCTTGAGCGGTGGCGGCGGCAACGACGAGCTGTATGGCGGCGCCGGCGACGACACCCTCAAAGGCGGCGCCGGCTATGACCGCTATGTGATCGAAGGCAGCGACATCATCGAAGACAGCGACGGCATCGGCAGCATCCGGAACAAGGCCGGCCAGCGCATCGCCGGCGCCGTCGAAAAACGCAGCGACGGCAGCTACGTGTTCCTGAGCGACCCCACGATCAGCGCCAGCGTGCAGATGCGTACCGGCGAGCTGGGAAAATCCAGATTCAAGAGCAACACACAGCAACAACGAGGTTGCCGCACAAGAAGAGCGACTGCAAGGGGTCACGTGCCAGGTCATGCATCACCCTTTCCGGGGGCATCAAGAAACGAGGCCCTCCAATGAACCGCCTCAAGAAGACGCTGCGAATAGGGCTGGCAGTGCTTGCTGCAACGCAACTCACTGCCTGCTCCAAGACGGTGCAGTGGGAAGAGGAAGTTCCGCTCAACACAGGCGAGACGATCTGGGTCAAGCGCACGGTGAAGTACACCTACCAGGGTGGAGCAGGGAACCCGCTGGATATGGCTTATCGGCCTGATGGTGACGGTGTAACGGAATTCGACTGGCAAGGCAAGCACTACAGCTTCGATCGGCATGCCGGGGTCTTCTTGCTAGCGATCTCACCGCAAGGGCATCCAGTCTTTGTCGCGGAGGCTGATGCGGGTCGCTGGGACGCAGCGAACTATTACAAATGCACGATTCCTTTTTACGTCCAGTTCGTTCCAGATGCGACCGGTCGCAATTGGACGTGGCCTCCAAAAATTGAGCCTTGGCTTTACCACTTGGAGTCGAACTTACTGCTCAATAAGCCAAAGCCTGATCAAGACAAGCGGCGTTACACGGTAGAAGAACGTAAAGCCGCGAACTACCCAGGCTTGGTGCAATCACCATCCCGTCAAAAAGTTGATATTACCCATACCGGTGACCTCTGCAAACCAAAGGAGAAATGACCATGGCTACCAAGGAAGAATACGCACAACTCTCACTGTATGTTTATGACATCAAGCGTGATGCCCATCGGGACAACCGCCCATTACTCCTCACCGGTTGGGAAGAACTCGACTACAAGCCCGACGGCGGGCTCGGCTTCTCCTACGGCGTCTTCAGGCGCATCGGTACCACCGAAGTCGTTGTAGCCTACGCTGGCACCAACAGTGGCATCGACTGGGTTGCCAACGTCAAGAACGGCATTGGACTGAGTTCAACGCAGACCACGGAAGCCGCATTAGCCTACCTGACAGCCAAACAGCAATATGGTTCGAACATCACCTTGACCGGTCACAGCCTGGGTGGCGGGCTGGCCTCGATCATGGCGGTTTGGTTTGACCGGCCCGCTGTGGTCTTTGATGAAGCGCCGTTCGAAATGACGGCCAGAAACCTGTGGACGATCTTGGCAACCAAGTCGGCTTTAAATCTGGCGGGGTATAGCGATAGTGCATTCAACGGATACGACGTCCTGGCGAACTACACCGCACGCGAAGCCAAGGTCACTAACTACTACCTGGAAGGCGAGGCGCTGGCCGCGCTGCGCGTGGCATTTCCAACCGTCATGGGACAGGACAACCTCATCCGCGCCAACGGTGCTGACATGACTGGTGTGGGCGGCGCCATCGATCTGCACTCCCAGGCCTTGTTGACATCGATGCTGATGAGCGATTCCTTCCGGCAGTCAACTTACGCTTCGACCCGCGTCATCCCATTGCTGATGGACAAGAACTTCTACGCCTACGACGCCGCGACCAGCGATCAACAAAACGTCCTCATCAATTTCATCCGCAGCGAACAAGGCGCAGGCGACAAACTCACCCACTTCGCCGCCGACCTGAACAAACTCGGCACCAACATACAGGGTCTCAACAAAGCCGCGCAAGACGCCCTAATCGCCCAGGGCATCGAGTGGTACTACTGGCAGGGCACGGATTACGCCGGCCAGGAGTTCTTCACCCAGACCGGTGAATCCTTGCAATACACCACGGCACAAGGCGACGGCCTGGCCAATGCGCAGAACAAGGCGGCCAGCTACATTGGCAAATGGCTCACCCCCATCGTCAACAACCACGGCGAGTTCTATTCCGCCGGCTTTGCGACCTACGACCAATGGAACGTCGCCACCAGCAGCAGCGGCGCCACGGCCACTGCGCTCAATGCGGGCAAGAGCCAAATCTACATCGGCAACAGCGGCGCGGATACCTTCACCGGCGGCGACCTGGGCGATGTGATGTTCGCCGGGGCAGGCGCTGACACGCTTGACGGCGCAGGTGGCGACGATAAGCTGTACGGTGGCGCAGGCGATGACACCTTCAAGGGCGGCGCGGGCAGCGACAAACTGTACGGCGGCGATGGCAGCGACACCTACATCGTGGGCGACGGCAAAGACACCCTCATCGACACGGTGGACGGCCAGGGCAAGCTGCAACTTGAAGGCGGCGTCGATCTGGTTGGTGGCAAAGCCGCAGGCCAGCGCAACACCTGGATTGGACAAAACGCAGAAACCTACAGCTTCATCCAAACCCAGGCCGCCCAGATCGGCACGTTGACCATCAGCAACCTGAGCACCGGCGGCCAAGTCAAGATAGAGAAATTCGACCTGGCCCAAGCCCAGGCTGACGGCTACCTGGGCATCAAGCTGGACACCACCCCAAAGCTGATCGTGGCCGTCAACAGCGAGCCCACCATCGCCACCGGCACGCCCTTCGATGCCTATGACTTCGACCCCAATGCCTTTGGCAGCGGCAGCGTCACCACCGTGGCCGAAGGCAGCGGGCGGGGCTTCACCGTCTACCTGAGCCAGGGCGCCAAAGCCGGCGACACCTTAACCCTCAAACTTACCGGCCTGGCTGGCAAAGGCCTCAAGGCCGTGCTCGGCAACACCACGGTGGACGCCGACGGAGCGGTCATCACCCTCAATGAAGGGCAGACCCAGGCCTCATTCGCCCTCATCCAGGAAGGCGCGACCCTGGACGCCGACACGCCCGGCAGCATCAGCCTGGCCTACCAGGGCGCAGAGCAAAGCGCCACCAGCAACGCCTGGGGCGTGAACCTCAAAGACACCGGCGAACTGGCCCGCACCTACAACGGCGACCAGCGCGCCAAGCTGATCGGCATTGAGATTAATCTGGAGGTCACACCGGACAAACCCAGCTACAACACCTATAACTGGGGCGCCACCACCTGGGCTACTGACGGCACTTTGACCGGTGGCCTTGCCGAGCTGGACTTTGCCGATGTGATTTATGCCGCCAGTACCAACGACAAGATGAACGGAGCGGGCGGCAATGACGCATTGAGCGGGGGCGCTGGCAATGACACGCTAGACGGGGGCGACGGCGATGACCTGATCGCCGGGGGCACCGGCTCGGACATTATTCAAGGCGGGGCGGGCAACGACTACATCAGCTCCAGCGCCAGCATGGTGGCGCCCTGGCGCCGCAAGCCTGACGACAAATGGAGCCCGCCGGGCGGTGGTGCAACCGTGCTGGCATCCAGTGCCACCTGGGGCGTGTACATAGCCAGTAGTGGCGACTCCACCATCTGGGACGGGATTGGATCCACCAACACCGCCAGCCGGGAAGGCGACACCATCGACGCCGGGGCGGGAGACGACTGGGTCATGGCCAGTTGGGGCGGCGACCGGGTTCAGGGTGGAGATGGCAAGGATCAGTTAGACGGTCTGGCAGGTGACGATGTGCTTGAAGGCGGGGCGGGCAACGACATCATCGATGCCGATGGCATTACCAAAGTGGGATACCTCAACACCGTGGCTGCCCCCTACCACGGGGCCGACTTTGCCGATGGTGGCGAGGGCGCCGACAACATCAACGGGGGCGGCAAGGCGGACACCCTGTACGGCGGGGCCGGCGATGACGATATCGCCGGTGATTACTGGGGCCGAACCGATGGCCAGTTCTACGTCTCGCTGGGCGTGCATGGCGCCGATTACCTTGATGGCGAAGATGGTGACGATTATTTGGAGGGCGGTGGCAAGGAAGACACGCTGTACGGCGGCGCGGGCGCTGACATCATGTGGGGCGACACCAGCGTAAACAACCTGGTCAACGCCAGCGACAACGACCTGATGTGGGCCAACGATTATCTGGATGGGGAAGAAGACGACGATCAGTTGATCGGCGGTGGCAAGGATGACGTCTTGTATGGCGGCATTGGCAACGACATGCTTTGGGGCGATGAATCGGACGCCGCGCTGAAGGCGCAATACCACGGCCTGGACTATCTGGACGGGGAAGATGGGGACGATTACCTGGAAGGCGGTGGCAACGACGACACGCTGTTTGGCGGCGCCGGCGCCGACATCATGTGGGGCGATACCAGCGTCGCGCTACTGGCTGGCGAGTTTCACGGTGACGATTACCTTGACGGTGAAGATGGCGACGACCAAATAGTGGGTAACGGCGGTGCTGACACCTTGTTCGGCGGCTTGGGCGCCGATTTGCTGCTGGGCGACGACAACGATCTGGCCCTGGGCGACCATGGCGCCGACACCCTGGACGGAGAAGAAGGTGACGACCAGCTTTATGGTCACGGCGGCGCCGACCTGCTATTTGGCGGCGCCGGTGCCGACTGGATGTTTGGGGGCCAAGACGCCGACCAACTCATTGGCGGGACCGGTGCCGACATGATGCAAGGCGACAGCGGCACCCAGGTTAACGATGGTGGCGACTATCTGGATGGCCAGGACGGGGATGACCTGATGTTTGGTGAAGGCGGCAGCGACGAACTCCACGGCGGCGACGGCGCTGACCGGATCGCTGGCGACAACGGCGGCTACGACAGCTCCGGCGCGGCCGACACGATCTATGGCGGGGCCGGCAACGACTTTATCGACGGCCAGGGGGGCGACGATTTCATCGACGCCGGCGCCGACAACGACCTTGTGGCCGGCGGCGCGGGCAACGACCTGATTTTTGGCGGCACCGGCAACGACCAGTTGCAGGGCGGCGAGGGCAACGACACGCTGGCCGGCGGCGAGGGCAGCGACGTGCTGTTCGGCCAGGCGGGCAACGATACGCTGCAAGGTAGCGCCGAACGCGACTATCTGATCGGGGGGTTGGGCGACGACAGCCTGGACGGCGGCGAGGGCGACGACATCTATTACTACGCGACCGGCGAAGGCAATGACCGCATCTCCGACTCGGGCGGCACGGACTGGCTGGTCTTCAACGACATCAACTGGGGCCAGGTGCAGTTGGGGGTCGGTTCGCTCAAGCTGACCGTGCCGGGCGGTGAAATCCATCTGGATGACTTCGATCCGGACAACCCCTACGCCGCAGGCGGCATCGAGTACTTCCAGTTTGCTGACGGCACCGTCATGAGCAAGGCCCAACTCATCAACGCCATCGGCTTCACGCCGACCGGCACACCCGAGGCCGATGTGCTCTCCGGCACGGCGCTGGCTGACACGATCCGGGCCCTGGCCGGCGACGACGTGGTCACGGCGCGGGGCGGCAACGACATAGTCTACGGCGGCGCCGGCAACGACGTGCTGCTGGGCGAAGCCGGTGACGACACGCTGTATGGCGAGGCCGGCAATGACCTGCTCGCCGGCGGCGCGGGCACCGACCTGCTCATGGGCGGCGACGGCGACGACAGCTACCTGTTTCAAACTGGCGACGGACAGGACACCGTGACCGACGCCCTGGGCCAAAACGCCATTGCCCTGGGCGCGGGCCTGACACTGGACGCCATCACCTTCGGCCGGCAGGGCAATGACCTGTTTGTCGCCATCAAAAACACCACCGACCGCCTGACCGTCAAGGACTGGTTCGCAGTTGACAGCCATTTCTCCAGCGTGCTGCTGGGCGACGGCAGCGTGCTGGACCGCGCCGGCGTGGACGCCGCGATGCCGACCAACCAGGCGCCGCTGGCCACGGCAGACAGCGTGACCGTGGTCGAGGACAGCCTTGTCACCGCGTCCGGCAATGCGCTTGCGAACGACAGCGACCCGGAAGGCCGCGCCCTGCGCGTCACCAACCCCGGCAGCTATGCCGGCACGGTGGGCACTCTCATGCTCAACGGCAACGGCTCTTATAGCTACAGCCTGGCCAATGAATCGGCGGCAGTGCAAAGTCTGGCCGCCGGGCAGAGCCTGACCGAGCGCTTCGCCTATGGGGTGACTGACGACGATCCCAACGGTGCGGTCAGTAGCGAGTCTGCCATCGTGGTGACCGTGCTGGGCAGCAACGACCTGCCGGTGCCGGGCTTCGACAGCGCATCCACAGCGGAAGACGCCAGCCCCGTCAGTGGCAACGTGCTGGCCAACGACTACGACATCGACACCGGCACGACCCTGACGGTGGCCAACGCCGGCACGCGCACCGGCAGCTACGGCGCCCTGGAGCTGGGCAGCGACGGCGCCTGGCGCTACAGCCTGGCCAACAGCTCAAGCGCCGTGCAAAGCCTGGCCGCCGGGCAGACGGTGAGCGAGCGCTTTGCCTTCAATGTGAGCGATGGCATCACCCAGGTGGGCGGCGCACTGTCCATTGCCATCGCCGGGCAAAACGATGCACCGATCCTGGTGACCGCGCTGGCCGATCAAACGGCGGCGGCCAACACCAACTGGAACTGGCAACTACCGGCTGGCAGCTTTACCGATGTCGATGCCGGCGACGTGCTGAGGTATGGCGCGACACTGGCCGATGGCACGGTACTGCCTTCCTGGCTGTCATTCGATGCCGCGACCCAAACCTTCTCCGGTCGCGTGCCCAAGTCGGCCACCGGCAGCATCGACCTGCGCGTGGGCGCCAGCGACCGGCTGGGCGCCAACGTGGCCGACGTCTTCACGCTGAACTTCGCCGCCGGAACGGGCGGCGGTGGTGGTGGAAACAACGGCGGCGGCAGCACCGGCAACGAGGGTGTCGGCAATGGCGTGGATGGCCCGCCACCAGGTCACGACACGAGCTTCAACGATGGCACAGGCACCAGCCCTGGCAATCCGGGCGCACAAGGCGGCAACGGCTATCGCCCGCCCCGGCGCGAGGACATCGTGACGACGCAAATCCAGATCGCCAGTGCGATGGTGGACGCGCCGGTGCTCATGGCGCTGCACGGCAACTCCGCCAATGCGCGTGCTACGGCCCCTGGCCAAGTGAAGGCGGTGGCTGTTGACAAGCTGGCCGACATGGGCGCGGCAACACCGCCCACAGACAACAGCCAGGCATTTAACGCCAATTCTCGCAACGATGCCTTGTCTGGTAATCCTGGCGATATGGGCGCGGCAACAGCCCCCGCAGACATCAGCCAAGGGTTTAGCGTCAGCGCGCGCAACGACACGGCAGCAGCCATGAGCCAAACCGATGCCGCCAGGCAGACAGCCGCAGCCCCGACAGCGTGGCTGACCAGCGCAGCCTGGGCTTCTCTGGGGGACCAGGGCGCCGTCGGTAACGAAGGAAATGGCGTTGCCGTCTTTGCGCGCTGGCTGGCGGTGGAACAAGCCCTGGCACGCCAGTCAGCCAACGCGGGCATGCTGCCCGCCTGGCTGGATTCAGCCAGGGGAGCGGACCTCAGGGGCATGTTTGTGGGCAATGGCGGCTTGCCTGACGCGTACCAGTCTCTGGGTGCTGACACCCTGGGCCTGCGGGTTGGTGCGGGCCTCCAGGTGTTCAAAGGCCTCGGCAACGGGGTACAACAAATCATGTAAGCCACCCATACCCCCCGGATTGACGAACCGGTCCGGGCCCGTCGCCCCCTCATGCAACAAGGTGTGATGAGTTTGTTGAAAAAATACTTCCCCAAGGCCGAAGCGAGTCACCTCGACTTTGCCCCGCCCCTGCTGCGCCTCCAAGACTCGCCGCCCAATCCCCGAGGCCGTCAGGTGCTCTGGGTCTTGCTGGCCCTGCTCGCCGGCCTGGTGCTTTGGACACTCTTTGGCAGGCTGGACATTGTGGCGGTCGCTGAAGGCAGACTTGTGCCGCAGAGTTACGTGAAAATTGTGCAGCCGTCCGAGGCCGGGATTGTGCGGGAGATTTTGATCCACGAGGGGCAATCGGTTGCCGCTGGCCAGGTCTTGATGCGCATGGACACCCTGATCACCGAGGCCGACGCCAAATCGCTGGATGCCGAATACGCGCGCAAGCGCCTGACGCTGCGCCGCATCGATGCCGAACTGTCAGCCAGCCCGTTTCGCCTGGCGCCTGGCGACTCCCCTGCGCTGGCAGGAGAAATCGAGGCCCAGTACCGCGCCAACCGGGCGGCCCTGCAAGCGGCTATCGCCGAGGAGCAGTCCCGCCTGCTGCGGGCCAGGGAGGACCTGTCGGCGGCAGAGCAGATTCGCACCAAACTGGGGGAGGTTCTGCCGCACTACCGGGACCAGGAAAAGGCCTACGACAAGCTGGCCAAAGAGGGTTTTGCCGGCCCGCTGATGCTCAGCGACAAACGCCGCGAACGCATCGAAAAAGAGCAGGAACTCAAGACCCAGGCGCATGTGATCGAATCGGCACGGGCCGGCATCATGCAGTCCGACAAGAAACGCCTGCAAATTCAATCGGATTACCGCCGGCTGCTGTATGCCGAGCGCAATGAGGTGGACAACGCCCTGGGCAAGCTGACCCAGGAAATCGCCAAGCAAACCCACCGAAAAGAACTGCAGGAGCTCAAGGCGCCGCAGGCTGCCATCGTGAAAGACCTGGCCACCCATACCGCCGGCACCGTGGTGCAACCGGGCACCGTGCTGCTCACGCTGGTACCCCAAGGCGAGCCCCTGCGTGCGGAGGTCTGGGTCGCCAACGAGGACATCGGCTTTGTGCAGCCAGGGCGGGCGGTGAAGCTGAAATTCGCCGCCTTTCCGTTCCAGAAATACGGAATGATCGAAGGGACGGTCGAGCACGTCAGCGCTGACGCAGCGGAAAACACGAGCGGCAACGGCGGTGCCAATGCCGATCCAGCCGGCAGGCCGATGCCACCGGCGTACAAGGCCCTGGTCGTATTGAAGAAAATGAGCCTGGAAATGGACGGTCAGCGCTTTGCGCTCTCGGCCGGCATGCAGACCAATGCCGAAGTATGGCTGGGCACCAGAACCGTTGTGCAATACCTTTTGTCGCCCATCCAGAAGGCCTGGCATGAGTCAGGCCGGGAACGTTAACGCGAAAGACCTCACAGCGTCAAAATAGTACAGCCGGTGGTCTGGCGCGCCTCCAGGTCGCGGTGCGCCTGCTGCACGTCTTCCAGTTTGTAGCGCTGGCCGATGCGAATCGTCACCTTGCCGCTGGTCACCGCTTCAAACAAGTCATCGGCCATGGCCTGCGTCGTTTCACGCGTGGCGATGTGGGTAAAAATAGTCTGGCGCGTCACATACAAAGAGCCTTTGGGGCCCAATATACTGGGCGCAAACGGCGCCACCGGGCCCGAGGCGTTGCCAAAACTGACCATCAGGCCAAACGGCGCCAGACAGTCGAGCGACTTGTCCCAGGTGTCCTTGCCGACCGAGTCGTACACCACCTTGACGCCCTTGCCAGCGGTGATCGCTTTGACCCGCGCCAGGAAATCTTCCGTTGCATAGTTGATGACAAAGGCGGCGCCGTGCTCCTTGGCCAGCGCGCATTTGGCATCGGAACCGGCGGTGCCTATCAGTTGCAGCCCAAGCGCGCGCGCCCACTGGCAGGCAATCAGGCCGACGCCACCGGCCGCCGCATGGAACAGCACAAAGTCGCCGCGCTGCAAGCCGCCCTGCGGCTGGGTGCGCTTGAGCAGGTATTGCGCGGTCAGGCCTTTGAGCATCATGGCGGCGCCGGTCTCGAATGAAATGACATCGGGCAGCCGGCACACGCACTTGGCCGGCATCACGCGCAGTTCGCAGTAGCTGCCCGGCGGCTGGCTGGCGTAGGCGGCGCGCTCGCCCACCTTCAGATGGGTGACGCCCGCGCCCACCGCCTCGATGACGCCCGCAGCCTCCATGCCCAGTTGCAGCGGCATTGGCAAGGGGTAAAGGCCGCTGCGCTGGTAGACGTCGATGAAGTTCAGTCCGACCGCATGATGGCGGATGCGGATTTCACCGGGACCGGGCTCGCCCACCATCACATTGACCAGTTTGAGCTGCTCGGGGCCGCCAGTTTGATCAATGCGAATGGCGCGTGAAGGAAGGGAGGTCATAGTGGCTGTCCTGAAAGTTGAATCGTCTCGCATGTTGCCATGAAATCAGGCTGGCCGGCGGCGGTTTCCTGCCAGAATGGAGCGATTATCGAAATCCATTTACCGGAATTTTCCATGCCCCGTTTCGATTGCTTGAGAGTCTGTCTGCGCCCGGCAGCCACGCTGCTGTGCGGCCTGTTGCTGGCCTGGGGCGCGCAGGCGGCGCCATCGGTATCGACGGCACCGGCGCAAACGCTGCGCATCGTCGGCGGTCTGGCGGGGCTGAACCAGTACACCCGCAATGAAGAGCCGTTCTGGAACAAGGAGCTGTCCCGACTCAGCGCCGGCCGGTTCAATGCCGAGATCGTGCCTTTTGACCGTGCCGGCGTGCCGGGGGGCGACATGCTGCGGCTGATTCAGTTGGGTGTGGTGCCCTTTGGCACCACTCTGATAAGCGCACTGTCGGTGCAATACCCGGAGTACGGCGCAGCCGACCTGGCCGGGCTCAATCCCGACATGGTCAGCCTGAAAAAAAGCGTGGCCGCCTTCCGGCCCTACCTGGAAAAGATGCTGCGTACACGCCATGGCGTGGAGGCGCTGGCGCTTTACGTCTACCCGGCCCAAGTGGTGTTTTGCCAGAAGCCCTT
Organism: Rhodoferax sp.; assembly: GCA_021731215.1. Lineage (GTDB taxonomy): Bacteria > Pseudomonadota > Gammaproteobacteria > Burkholderiales > Burkholderiaceae_C > Rhodoferax. The sequence continues at coordinate 2,973 of JAKFXU010000157.1, read as the reverse complement.
AACCAGCCTGTCCGATCTGGCCGGACGGCGCATCCGCGTGTCCTCGGCCACGCAGTCCGATTTCGTCAGCGCTTTAGGCGGCGTGCCGGTGCTCACCGGCTTTGCCCAGCTCATGGCCAGCATGGCCTCCGGCAACACCGAGTGCGCCATTACCGGCACCATGTCGGGCAACACCCTGGGCTTGCACCAGGTCACAAACTATGTGCACACGCTGCCCATCACCTGGGGGCTGGCGATCTTCGGCGCCAATAGGGCGGCCTGGGACGCCTTGCCGCCGGATTTAAAAGCCTTGCTGCGCCAGGAGTTGCCCAAACTGGAAGCGGCGATCTGGGCCGAGAGCGAACGCGAGACCGCCGAGGGCCTGGCTTGCAATAAAGGGGCTTCCAGTTGCAGCTCGGGACGCAAAGGGCAGATGATTGAAGTCAGCAGCACGGCGCAGGACGAGCGTCGTCGCCAGGAAATATTCACCGCCAAGGTGCTGACGCAATGGCTGCACCGCTGCCAGGCAGCTTGCGTCGAAGTCTGGAACCAGACCATTGGTCCCGCGCGCAGCATTGTGGCGGCACCGGTCAAATGATGAGGATGAGGCTCACCCGGGTGAACATCTCGGTGCTGTGGTTCATAGGGCTGTTTTTGCTGGCGTTGACGCTGGCCGCTGCCAGCCTGATCTGGAATGCCCGTCAGGCCGCATTGGCCGAGAGCGAGGCACAGGCCACCCGCTTCGTCAGCGGCGCCGTGACCGCGTTCAACCGAAGCCTGCTGGAGGTCGATGTGTTGCTGGCGGGCCTGGACGAAATGCTGGAACTGTCCGGCTTGGTGGCGGACTGGATCGATGGCAAGGCGGCCAGCCGGCTGATGAACATAGCGGCGCAAGTCAAGGTGGCGGTGCGCCAGGTCGCGCTGATCGATGCGCAGGCCCGCGTCATCGCCTCGTCCCACCCCAGCGGTGCCGGGCTGGTCCTGCAATTGCCGAGCGGCTTTGTGCAGGAGGTGCTGGCCCAGCCCGTTTCGACCTTGACCTTGAGTGCGCCGGTGGTGAATTTTGTCAGCTCGGAACGGGTGTTGTACGCAGCGCGCTATATCAAGCTGGCCGACAGCTCCAAGGTGCTGGCAGTGGCCGAGGTGCAAGTGCCGCACCTGACCGCCATCCTGATCCAAGGCGTCAACATCAGTGGGCTGGAGGTCACGCTTGAGCGCAACAACGGGCAGTTGCTCGCCAGTATGCCGGCCCTGGAGCAGCTCTCTGGCCAACTGCTGGCACCTGCCCTGGGTCAGTTGCCTGACTCAGCCGCCGTGCTGCGTCTGCCAGCACGGCTGACTGGCAAACCGGCCTTGGTGGTGAGCCGACCGATTCTGTACCGCGATGTGCTGATCGCCGCCAGCATCCCGCTCGACGCCGCGCTGGCGGACTGGCGCGCGCAGCGCAACGCCATTGTAGGCGTGACGCTGGTGTTTGCCTTGATGATTCTGGCCGCCGGCGCCTTTGCCATCGGGTATCTGGCGCGCAAGGCACAGGCCCGCGCGGCCATGGCACAGGCCAAGGCCACGCTCGATCAGGCACTGGAGTCGATGGACAGCGGTTTTTTGCTGCTCGATGCCCAATACCAGGTGCTGCGCTGGAACCGGCGTCTTGAGGAGCTGTTTCCGTGGCTGGCCGGGATGATGACACCGCTGTTGCCGTTTCGTGGCGTGCTGGCACTTTCGGCGCCGCACCTGTTGCCCGGCGCCAGCGCGGCCAAACTCGAACGCTGGGTGGAACAGCGCATGACCCTGCAAATCAGCCCGCAGGCACCGCATGAACAGGCCTTGCCGGACGGGCGTTTCATCCAGGTCACGCAGCGGCGCACGCCCGAGGGCGGTGCGGTGATCGTCTACCACGACGTCAGCGCGCTGCGTCAGGCCAACGCCGAGATCGAGCAACTGGCGTTCCATGACCCGCTGACCGGCCTGCCGAATCGACGCCTGCTGATGGACCGCTTGCAGCAGGCGCTGGTGTCGAACGCCCGCAGCGGGCGCCGTGGCGCGCTGCTGTTCCTGGACCTGGACCACTTCAAGACCCTCAACGACACGCTCGGCCACGAAATGGGCGATCTGCTGTTGCAGCAAGCGGCCCAGCGCCTCAAGGCCTGCGTGCGCGAGGAAGACACGGTGGCGCGGCTCGGCGGCGACGAATTCGTGGTGATGCTGGAGTCGCTGGCCGAGCGCAATCAGGAGGCGGCCGCGCTGGCGCGGCAAATTGGCGAAAAAATCATGGCGCAACTCAACCAGCCCTACCAGTTGGCCACGCACAACTACCACAACACGTCGAGCATCGGTGCCAGCGTGTTCGGCGCCGAGCCACTGAGCGCGGCCGATTTGCTCAAGCAGGCCGATATCGCCATGTACCAGGTCAAGGCGCACGGGCGCAACGCGCTGTGCTTCTTCGATCCGCAGATGCAGGCCGACATCACGGCCCGCGCTCAACTGGAGGCCGACCTGCAGGCGGCGCTGGCGGGCGCGCAGTTCGAGCTGCACTACCAGTCCCAGTTCGCACTGGAAGAAAAGGTGGTGGGGGCCGAAGTGCTGCTGCGCTGGCAACACCCGCTGCGCGGCATGGTGTCACCGGGCGAGTTCATTCCGGTGGCCGAAGAAAGCGATCTGATCCTGCCGATCGGCAACTGGGTGCTGCGCAGCGCCTGCCAGCAGCTCGCCCGGTGGCAGGCCGACGCGCGCTGCCAGGCGCTGCACCTGTCGGTGAACGTGAGCGCGCGCCAGTTCCGCCAGAGCGACTTCGTGGCCCAGGTCGACGCCATCCTGCGCCAGACCGGCGCCCGTGCGCACCTGCTCAAGCTCGAACTGACGGAGTCGCTGGTGCTGGTCAATGTGGAAGACACGATTGCCAAGATGAGCGAACTCAAGGCACTGGGGGTGCAGTTTTCGGTCGATGATTTCGGCACCGGCTATTCCTCGCTGGCCTATCTGACCCGCCTGCCG
>JAKFXU010000154.1 GCA_021731215.1 Rhodoferax sp. | reverse complement strand
GTAGCGATCTCCGACAGCGAGCAGCATTTCCTTGGTGAAGTACAGATCACCGCGCTTTTCGCCGTGGTACTCCAGAATCGACGTTTCCACAATGGAGTCGACCGGACAGCTTTCCTCGCAGAAGCCGCAGAAGATGCACTTGGTCAGGTCGATGTCGTAACGCGTGGTGCGCCGGGAACCGTCGGGGCGGACCTCGGACTCGATGGTGATGGCCATCGCCGGGCACACCGCTTCGCACAACTTGCAGGCGATACAGCGCTCTTCGCCATTCTCATAACGACGCAAGGCGTGCAGACCCCGAAAGCGGGGTGACAGCGGGGTTTTTTCTTCCGGATACTCAAGCGTTATCTTGTCGCGAAAGGCGTACTTGCCGGTCAGCACAAAGCCCTTGAAAAACTCGACCAGCAGAAAGCTCGACAGAAAGTCCTTGAGCGAAAAGGCCGACGGGTTGGAAGTCGCAGCGGCACTTGATGTGGGGGTAGACATAGGCAACTCGAATTACTTCCAAATGTTCCAGGGGGTCTGCATCCAGGCAGCCACCACCACCAGCCAGACCAGGGTCACGGGGATGAAAATTTTCCAGCCCAAGCGCATGATCTGATCGTAGCGGTAGCGCGGGAAGGTGGCGCGTACCCAGATAAACATCGAGACCACGAAAAATGTCTTGAGCCCGAGCCAGACCCAGCCCGGAATCCAGTTGAACAGGGCACTGTCGATGGGCGACAACCAGCCGCCCAGGAACATGAGCACGGCCAGCACCGATACCAGCCACATATTGGCGTACTCGGCCAGATAGAACATGGCGTAGGACATGCCGGAATACTCCACCATGTGACCGGCGACGATCTCGGACTCGCCCTCCACCACGTCAAAGGGATGCCGATTGGTCTCGGCCAGACCCGAGATGAAATAGACCACGAAAATCGGCAACAGGGGCAACCAGTTCCAGGACAGGAAATTCAAACCCATCCCCGAGAAGTAGCCTTGGCCTTGCCCGGTGACGATGTCGCTCAGATTCATACTGGCCGACACCATGATCACCACCACCAGGCAAAAGCCCATGGCGATCTCGTAGCTCACCATTTGAGCCGAGGCCCGCATCGCCCCGAGAAACGGGTATTTGGAATTCGACGACCAGCCCGCGATGATGACGCCATAGACCTCGAGCGAGACGATCGCCATCACGAACAAAAGGCCGGCGTTGATATTGGCCAGCGCAATGTCGGGGCCGAACGGAATCACGGCCCAGGCCGCCATGGCCGGCATGATGGTCATGATCGGACCCAGGAAAAACAAGCCCTTGTTGGCCGCCGTGGGCGTGAGAATTTCCTTGGTCAGCAATTTCATTGCGTCGGCAATCGGCTGCAGCAAACCCAGGGGACCGACCCGATTGGGCCCGCGCCGAATTTGAATCCAGCTGATCAGCTTTCGTTCCCAGAGCGTGAGGTAAGCGACGGCGCCCATCAGCGGCAGCACCACCACCATAATCTTGATCAAGGTCCAGACCACCGGCCAGCCCATGCTGACCCACCAGGGTGCGTCCAGCAGGCCCTGGCCAAAGGCAAAAATCGCGTCAATCATGCTGCCACCTCCTGCGCCACTTCAGCCGCTCGGGCGTCTGCCGTGCGCTGCAGGCTGGCAGCGCGGCGCACGGTGCCATCGAGTGCATAAATCGAGGCCACTACCGGCGCCAGCGCAGCCGGTGTCAAGTCAACGCCAGCTTGCGTCGCATTGTTGAGCAGCGCCGCCGACACATGCGTCTGGTCCGCCGATGGCAAGCCGGACACCTGCCTAAGCACCTCCTGCGAGGAGTCGAAGTCGAAGCCCGGCAGCGCCAGCAGGTTGCCCAGCACGCGCAACACTTTCCAGGCCGGGCGGGTGTCGCCCAGCGGTTTCACCACAGCATGAAAACTTTGCACGCGCCCCTCGGCGTTGACGAAGGTGCCCGACGTTTCGGTGAACGGGGCAATCGGCAGCAACACGTCGCTGAACGCCATATTGGCCTTGAACGGGCTCAGCGTCACGACCATGTCGGCTTGCGCCAGCGCGCTGGCGGCCGAGGCACCGGCGGCCGAGTCGAATTCAGGCTCGTTATTCAACAGGATGGCGGCTTTCAGGCCGCCGCCGAGCATCTGCGCGGCGTTCAGTCCGAGCGGCCCGGGCAGCGCGCCCGCGAGTTGCGCGCCAACCGTGTTGGCGGCTTCGGTGAGATAACCGACCGTGGCACCGGTTTGCGCGCCGATCCAGTTGGCCAGCGCCAGCAGACTGGCGGCGCGGGCGTGGTGCGCGGCCGCATTACCCAGCAAGATGGCTTTGCGCTCGCCGCCCAGCAAGGACCGGGCGATGGCTTTGGCGCTCGCGCTGAGCGTGCCATGAGCCGGTGGCGCCAGGCCTTTTTCAGCCGCCACCGCTGCAGCCACATCAGCCAGCGCCTGGACCCAGGTGCTGGCCGGGCACAGCAGGGTAGTGGCCAATGGCAGGGCCCAGTCTTGGGCCGCAGCCGCAATCGCATGGACCGCACCGCCCTTGCGCGCGGCCTGGCGAATTCTCTGGGCCAACAGGGGGTGATCCTTGCGCAGGCTCGAACCCACCACCAGCACGCGCTGGAGTTCGGACAGGGACGCAATCGAGGCGCCCAGGTGACGCACGCCTGCGGGCGCCGGGAATTCGGCGTGGCGCAGCCGGTAATCGACGTTCTCACTGCCCAGGCCGCGCACCAAGGCGCCGGCCAGGTGCAGTTCTTCCAGCGTGCTGTGCGGGCTGAGCAGCGCGCCGATACTGGCAGCGCCATGATCCGCCTTGATGTCCTTCAAGCCATTGGCCACGTACTCCAGTGCGGTCTGCCAATCGACTGCCTTCCACACGCCGCCCTGTTTGAGCATCGGCGTCGTGAGCCGCTGCTCGCTGTTGAAGGCCTCATAGGAGAAACGGTCGCGGTCGGCCAGCCAGCATTCGTTGACGGCTTCGTTCTCAAACGGCACCACGCGCATGACCTTGTTGTTCTTGACCTGCACGATCAAATTGGCGCCGGTCGAATCGTGTGGGCTGATCGACTTGCGCCGCGACAATTCCCAGGTGCGCGCGCTGTAGCGAAACGGCTTGCTGGTCAAGGCCCCCACCGGGCAAAGGTCGATCATGTTGCCCGACAGTTCCGAGTCAACCGAGTGACCGAGAAAGGTCTCGATCTCGGCATGTTCGCCGCGATGCGACATGCCCAGTTCCATCACGCCGGCCACTTCCTGGCCGAAACGCACGCAGCGGGTGCAATGAATGCAGCGGGCCATCTCCTGCATCGAAATCAGCGGGCCGACATCCTTGACGGCCACCACGCGCTTTTCTTCTTCGTAGCGCGAAGCCGAAGCGCCGTAACCCACCGCCAGATCCTGCAATTGACACTCGCCACCCTGATCGCAAATGGGGCAATCGAGCGGGTGATTGATGAGCAGGAATTCCATCACCGACTTCTGCGCCTTGATCGCCTTGTCGCTCTTGGTGCGCACAATCATGCCCTGCGTCACCGGCGTGGCGCAGGCCGGCATCGGCTTGGGCATTTTTTCCACGTCCACCAGGCACATGCGGCAGCTCGCCGCAATGCTGAGTTTCTTGTGATAGCAAAAATGCGGAATGTAGGTGCCCGCCTTGTCGGCGGCATGCATGATCATGCTGCCTTCAACAATGTCTACCTTCTTGCCGTCGAGTTCAATTTCAATCATTTTTTTCAGTCGTGCAGCGACTCGCGAAACTCCCTCTCCCGCTGGGAGAGGGTCGGGGTGAGGGCCTGCAGCCCATGGAAGGACTTACACATGCGCCGGGACCATGCAGGTCTTGTGCTCTACGTGATATTCAAATTCAGGGCGGAAATGCTTGAGCATGGCCCGCACCGGCATGGCGGCGGCGTCGCCCAGGGCGCAGATGGTGCGGCCCTGAATGTCATCCGCCACCGAATTCAGCAAGTCGAGGTCGCTGGCGCGGCCCTGCCCGTTTTCGATCCGGTCCACCACGCGCGACATCCAACCGGTGCCCTCGCGACACGGTGTGCACTGACCACAGGACTCGTGCATGTAAAAGTAACTCAGGCGCTGCAAGCTCTTGACCATGCACCGGCTGTCGTCGAGCACAATCACCGCGCCCGAGCCCAGCATGGACCCCGCCTTGGCAATGGAGTCGTAGTCCATGGTGCAGTCCATCATGGTGCTGCCCGGCAGAATCGGCGACGAGGAACCGCCCGGAATCACCGCCTTGAGCTGGCGCCCGCGGCGCACGCCCCCGGCGATTTCCAGCAATTTGGCGAACGGCGTGCCCATCGGAATTTCGTAATTGCCCGGCCACTCGACGTCGCCACTAACGGAGTAGATCTTGGTGCCGCCGTTGTTGGGCTTGCCACACTCCAGATAAGCCGCGCCACCGTTGCGGATGATCCAGGGCACGGCGGCAAAGGTTTCCGTATTGTTGATGGTGGTGGGCTTGCCATACAGACCGAAACTGGCCGGAAACGGCGGCTTGAAGCGCGGCTGGCCTTTTTTGCCCTCCAGCGACTCCAGCAAGGCGGTTTCCTCGCCGCAAATATAGGCCCCAAAACCATGGGCCGCATGCAACTGGAAGTGGAAGTTGCTGCCCAGAATATGGTTGCCCAGCAGCCCGGCCGCACGCGCCTCTTGCAGCGCCTCTTCAAAGCGGTCGTAGCTCTTGAAAATCTCGCCGTGAATGTAGTTGTAGCCGACTGAAATGCCCATGGCATAGGCAGCAATGATCATGCCCTCAATCACGATGTGCGGATTGAACTGCAGGATGTCGCGGTCTTTGCAAGTGCCGGGCTCGCCCTCATCGGAGTTGCACACCAGGTACTTCTGGCCCGGGAACTGGCGCGGCATGAAGCTCCACTTGAGCCCGGTCGGGAAACCAGCGCCGCCGCGTCCGCGCAGGGCCGACTCCTTGACGGTGGCAATCACCTGGTCCTGGGTCAAACCCTCGCCACCATCCTGCCCGAGAATCTTGCGCAGCGCCTGGTAACCACCGCGCGCTTGATAGTCCTGCAGATGCCAATTGGCGCCGTTCAAATCAGCGTAAATGTGCGGCTCGATGTGCCGGCCGTGAAAGCAGGTCTGCACGCCCGTGGCCTGAAACTGGGCCAGAATTTGATCCGCCCCCATCATGGCTGCCCCGCCGCGCGCAGGCCATCGACCAACTGGTCCAGTTTGTCGTCGCTCATGAAGCTGCACATGGTGCGGTCATTGACCAGCAGCACGGGCGAGTCGGCGCAGGCACCGAGGCATTCACATTGTTGCAAGGTAAACAGGCCGTCCGGCGTGGTTTCGCCCATGCTGATTTCGAGTTTTTTCTCAAGATGCTGGAGCGCCCGGCCGCCGTCACGCAATTGGCAGGGCAGGTTGGTGCAGACATTGAGTTTGTACTTGCCCACCGGCTGCTGGTTGTACATGTTGTAAAAGGTGGTGACCTCGTGCACCGCGATCGGTGCCATGCCGAGAAAGTCGGCCACGATCACTTCACTCTCGGTGCTGACATAGCCAAGCTCCTGCTGGACGATGGCCAGACAGGCCATGACCGCAGACTGCTTCTGGTCCGCCGGGTATTTGGCGACTTCTTGGGCGAAGCGCGCTTTGGATTCTTCAGAAATCATCGATCCACTTCCCCAAACACAATATCCATCGTGCCGATAATGGCCACCGCATCGGCAATCATGTGCCCACGCCCCATTTCGCCCAGCGCCGCCAGATGAACAAAGGCAGGGGGGCGAATCTTCATGCGATAAGGTTTGTTGGCGCCGTCACTGACCATGTAGATGCCGAACTCGCCCTTGGGGTGCTCGATGGCAGCGTAGGCTTCACCCTCGGGCACCGCGAAACCTTCGGTAAACAATTTGAAGTGGTGAATCAGTTCTTCCATGTTGGACTTCATCGATTCACGGTCCGGCGGCGCCACCTTGTGGTTGTCGGTGATGACGGGGCCGGGATTGACGCGCAGCCAATCGACGCACTGCTTGATGATGCGGTTGGACTGCTTCATCTCTTCCATGCGCACCAGATAGCGGTCATAACTGTCGCCGGTCTTGCCCACCGGAACATCAAAGTCGATCTGGTCGTAGGCATCATAGGGCTGCTGCTTGCGCAGATCCCAGGCAATCCCCGAACCGCGCAGCATGGGGCCGGTAAAGCCCAGATTGAGCGCGCGCTCCGGCGTCACCACGCCGATGCCGACGGTGCGCTGCTTCCAGATGCGGTTGTCGGTCAACAGGGTGTGATACTCATCCAGGTAGGTCGGAAAGCGCTGGGTAAAGTCATCGATGAAGTCGAGCAGGCTGCCGTCCCGATTGCGATTGAGCTGCGCGGTGGACTTGGCGCTGCGAATCTTGTTGGGCTGGTGGCGTGCCATGCTGTCAGGCAAATCACGGTAGACGCCGCCCGGGCGGAAGTAGGCCGCATGCATGCGCGCACCGCTGACCGCCTCGTACATGTCGAGCAGGTCTTCGCGTTCGCGAAAAGCGTACAGCATGACCGTCATGGCGCCGCAGTCCAGCCCGTGCGCGCCAATCCACAGCAGGTGGTTGAGCAAACGGGTGATCTCGGAAAACATGACGCGGATGTATTTGGCGCGCATCGGCACTTCGAGCGCCAGCATCTTTTCCAGCACCAGACAATACGCGTTCTCATTGCACATCATCGACATGTAGTCGAGACGATCCATGTACGGCAGCGCCTGGATATAGGTCTTGTTTTCGGCCAGCTTCTCGGTGGCGCGATGCAGCAGCCCGATGTGCGGGTCGGCGCGTTGAATCACTTCGCCGTCGAGCTCCAGCACCAGGCGCAAAACGCCATGCGCGGCCGGGTGCTGGGGACCGAAGTTGAGGGTGTAGTTTTTTATTTCAGCCATGTCCGAAACTGCCTAGTGCAAGCCTCCGTAGTTGTCTTCACGGATGATGCGCGGTGTGATTTCGCGCGGCTCGATGGTGACGGGCTGGTAGACCACGCGCTTTTGTTCCGCGTCGTAACGCATCTCGACGTGGCCGGACAGCGGGAAATCCTTGCGGAACGGATGGCCGATAAAACCATAGTCGGTCAGGATGCGGCGCAAATCGTCGTGCCCTTCGAACACGATGCCGAACAGGTCGAACGCCTCGCGCTCGAACCAGTTGGCCGCACTCCAGATGTCGCACAGCGACGCCAGCACCGGGAAGTTGTCGTCAGGAGCGAACACCTTGAGCCGCACGCGCTGGTTCAGACTGACCGACAACAGATGCGATACCGCGCAGTAGCGCAACCCGCTGTGCGACTCATTTTTGTAGGTGGAGTAGTCGACCCCGCACAGATCTATCAGTTGCTCGAAACAACAGGCCGGATCGTCACGCAGAATTTTTGCCGCCTGCAGATAATGCGCCGCATCGACCACGATGGTGAGCTCGTCGAGCCGCACGACACTGCTCAGAACCAAATCGCCCAGGGCCGCTTCAACCTGCGCTTGCAGCGTGAGCGGATTTACAGCATACAAAGTCATCGCCATTCCTTCACGTGCGTGCAATGGTTTGCGTGCGGCGAATCTTGTGCTGCAACTGGATGATGCCGTACAGCAAGGCCTCAGCGGTGGGCGGGCAGCCCGGCACATAGACATCGACCGGCACAATACGGTCACAGCCGCGCACCACGGAATAGCTGTAGTGGTAGTAACCACCGCCGTTGGCACAGGAACCCATCGAAATCACCCAGCGCGGCTCGCTCATCTGGTCATAAACCTTGCGAAAAGCCGGTGCCATCTTGTTGCACAGGGTGCCAGCCACGATGATCAGGTCCGACTGGCGCGGACTGGCACGAAACACCTCGGCGCCAAAGCGGCTGATGTCGTAGCGCGCCGTGGCGGCATGCATCATCTCCACCGCACAACAGGCCAGGCCGAACGACATCGGCCACAGCGAGCCGGTTTTGGCCCAGTTCATCACCGAGTCGTAACTGGTGGTGACAAAGCCTTCCTTCATTACGCCTTCGATCATCGCATCAATCCTTATTGAAATGCCCAGTCGCCGCCGGGCCGCCCCAAGGCGACTGAGCCCCCTCGGGGGGCAGCGCAGCACACGAAGTGGCAAGCGTGGGGGCCATATTCACTCCCAGTCAAGGGCCCCTTTTTTCCACTCGTAAACAAAACCCACGACGAGGATGGCCAGAAATACCATGACCGACCAAAAGCCCACCGCACCTGTGTCCTTGAGCGACACCGCCCAGGGAAACAGGAATGCAATTTCGAGGTCGAACAAAATGAAAAGAATGGCCACCAGGTAGTAGCGCACATCGAATTTCATGCGTGCATCTTCGAAGGCTTCAAAGCCGCATTCGTAAGGGGAATTTTTGGCCGGGTCGGGCCGGTTCGGCCCCAGGATGTAACCAAGCACCTGCGGCACGATGCCCACGGCGATGCCGACCAGGATGAACAAAAGAACTGGCAGATACTGATCAAGGTTCATCGGGAGATTCTGATCAAAGTCTTGGCCTGCCACATCAATCTGCAGCAAGCCTGTTTTTATTTGGTGCCGTCGGCGAGACTCGAACTCGCACAGCTTTCGCCACTACCCCCTCAAGATAGCGTGTCTACCAATTTCACCACGACGGCGGCTAGTCTGTGTCTGAGTTGCGTGAGGTTCCTTGCGGATTTTGCTTTCCAGACAAGCTAAGAGTTTACCCTTAAATGGCCCTATTTTTTGACGGAAAAGGACGATTTCAAACCTAATTATTTGGACGGGATTTGGGCCGCGCCAGAGGCTGGCAGCGCGGGGGCAACTGCTTGGGCAGCAGGTGCCGTGACCGCCGCACCCTCAAGCACGCTGCCGGAGTTGGTGGCGGGGCGGGCCATGCCGAAATAAGCGAGCAACAGGGTGCAAACAAAGAATACCGTGGCCAGCACGGCGGTGGTGCGCGAGAGAAAGTTGGCACTGCCGGTCGCGCCAAACACGCTGCCGGAACCACCACTGCCAAAAGCGGCGCCCATATCGGCACCCTTGCCATGCTGCACCAGAATCAGGCCGACCATGACCAGCGCGGAAATCAACTGCACCGCAAGCAGAACGGTTAACAAAGCATTCATTAAGTACTCCTAAATATGTAGCAAGCAACGCCCGGAATCATCGGGCAGAAGCAATAATTGATAAAAAATCCGGGGCCTTGAGCGAGGCGCCACCCACCAGGCCGCCGTCGATGTCGGGCTGCGCCAGCAACTGCGCCGCATTGGCCGCGTTCATGCTGCCACCATAAAGAATGTGGATGCGATCTGCGTGCTCCGATGCGGCATGCAACTGCGCCCGCAACACGGCGTGCACCTGCTGCGCCTGCTCAGTGCTGGCGGTCTTGCCGGTCCCAATCGCCCACACCGGTTCGTAGGCAACCACGATCTCGCTGATGCAGTGGCCATTGGCGTGGATCACGGCCGCGAGTTGGCGCTTGACCACTTCTTCGGTCTTGCCGGCTTCGCGCTCGGCCAGCGTCTCGCCGACACACACAATGGGCGTGATGCCGCCGGCCAGCGCACGCTGGGCTTTCGCGGCAACAAGGGCATCGGTCTCGAAGTGGTATTGCCGGCGTTCCGAGTGACCCACCAGGCAATAGCGCACACCAAACTCCCTGAGCATGGCAGCGGACGTCTCGCCGGTGAAGGCGCCCGCCTCATGCGCTGACAGGTCCTGCGCGCCCATCTCAATGGCACTGCCAGCGACCAGCGTTTGCAGTTGGCCCAGATAAATCGAAGGCACACACAGCGCCACCTGACAGGCTGGCGTGGCCAGCCCGGCCAGCAGCGCCTTAACCAGCGCCTCGTTGGCAGCCAGGCTGCCGTTCATTTTCCAGTTGCCTGCAATCAATTTCTTTTTCATGCCATGCTCCAAGTCAAAACAATTTTTCCCACATGCTGGTTGGATTCCATCAAGGCGTGCGCCTGGGCCGCGTCCGGCGCGGCAAACGTGCTGTGAATCACCGGCTTGATGCGGCCACTCTCGATCAGCGGCCAGACGGTTTTCAGACAGGCCTGCGCAATCGCGGCCTTGAAGGCAAGCGGCCGTGGCCGCAGGGTTGACCCGGTCACCGTGAGGCGCCGGCGCAGTACCAGAGCGGCGTTGATTTCACACTTGACACCGCCCTGCACCGCGATGATGACCAGCCGGCCGTCTTCGCTCAGGCACTCGATCTCCCTGGCCACGTAGCTGCCAGCGACCATGTCGAGAATGACATTGACGCCTTGGCCGTTAGTCAGGCGCTTGACCTCATCCTGGAAATCGTGCGTCTTGTAGTTGATGGCGTGGTCAGCCCCCAGGGCCAGGCAGGCGGCGCATTTTTCATCGCTGCCCGCCGTCACGATCACCTGCGCGCCCATCGCCTTGGCCAGTTGGATCGCTGTGACGCCAATGCCGCTGGAGCCGCCCTGAATCAAAAGCGTCTCGCCCGGCTGCAGCTGCGCCCGGTCAAACACATTGCTCCAGACCGTGAAAAAAGTCTCGGGCAGGGACGCCGCCTCGACGTCGCTCAAGCCTTTGGGAACCGGCAGGCATTGTGCAATCGGCGCCACGCAATATTCGGCGTAGCCACCACCGGCAACCAGCGCGCAGACCCGTTCACCGAGCCTGAAGCCAGCGCGCGCCAGCTCCTGCGGGTCGCCCTGTGCTATCACCCCGGCCACCTCCAGCCCCGGAATATCGGAGGCGCCCGCGGGCACCGGATAGTGGCCCTTGCGCTGCAGCACATCGGGCCGGTTGACGCCGCTGGCCGCCACCCGAATCAGCAACTCACCGGCGCCCGGCACCGGCACCGGTCGCACCCCCAGGCGCAACACATCGGGCGCGCCAAAAGCGGTTATTTCAATGGCTTTCATGGTCATTTGAGGCGATGGCCCCCGCGCTGCATGCGCCGGACGCCATCGATTTCATCACAGACAAACAAGCATCAAGCGTGGTCGGAACCACCCTGGGTCGGACGATCCAGCAACACCTTCATGGACAGCTTGATGCGGCCTTTTTCGTCCGTCTCCATGACCTTGACCTTGACGATCTGGCCTTCCGACAGGTAGTCGGTGACCTTCTCGACCCGCTCGTGGGCGATCTGGCTGATGTGCAGCAGACCGTCCTTGCCGGGCAGCAGGTTGACCAAGGCGCCGAAGTCCAGAATCTTGGTGATGGCGCCTTCGTAGACCTTGCCGATTTCGACTTCAGCGGTGATCTGCTCGATGCGGCGCTTGGCTTCCTCGGCCTTGGCCGGATCACTTGATGCGATGGTGATGGTGCCGTCTTCGTCGATGTTGATCTGGGTGCCGGTTTCTTCGGTCAGCGCGCGGATGACGGCGCCGCCCTTGCCGATCACGTCACGGATCTTGTCGGGGTTGATCTTCATGGTGAACAGGCGCGGGGCAAAGGTGGAGACCTCGGTCTTGGCCTCGGCCATCGCTTCCTGCATCTTGCCCAGAATGTGCATGCGCGCCTCTTTGGCCTGCGCCAGCGCCACTTGCATGATTTCCTTGGTGATGCCCTGGATCTTGATGTCCATCTGCAGCGCGGTGATGCCGTTGGTGGTGCCGGCCACCTTGAAGTCCATGTCGCCCAGGTGATCTTCGTCACCCAGGATGTCGGTCAACACGGCGAAGCGGTTTTCTTCCTTGATCAGGCCCATGGCAATACCGGCCACATGCGCCTTCACCGGCACGCCGGCATCCATCAGGGAGAGGCAGCCGCCGCAGACCGAGGCCATCGACGAGGAGCCATTGGACTCGGTGATTTCCGAGACCACGCGCATGGTGTAGGGGAACTCTTCCTTGCTTGGCAGCACTGCGATCAAAGCCCGCTTGGCCAGACGACCGTGGCCGATTTCGCGGCGCTTGGGGGTGCCGACGCGACCGGTTTCACCGGTGGCAAAGGGAGGCATGTTGTAGTGCATCAGGAAGCGGTCTTCGTACTCGCCGGCCAACGCATCAATGCGCTGCGCATCGCGCTCGGTGCCCAGGGTAGTGACCACCAGCGCCTGGGTTTCGCCGCGCGTGAACAGGGCCGAGCCGTGGGTGCGGGGCAGCACGCTGTTGCGGATTTCAATGGCGCGCACGGTGCGCGTGTCGCGGCCGTCGATGCGCGGCTCACCGGCCAGAATCTGGCTGCGCACAATCTTGGCTTCAATGTCAAACAGCATGCCTTCGACGGCCACGCTGTCAAACGCGACACCGTCGAGCTTCAGGTCGGCCATCACCACCGCGTACGCTTCGCGGCAGGCGCGGGTACGGGCCTGCTTGTTGCGGATCTGATAAGCCGCCACCAGCTTGTCCTTGGCCAGCGCGCCGACCTTGGCAATCAGCGGCTCGTTCTTGGGCGGTGCCTTCCAGTCCCACACCGGCTTGCCGGCGTCGCGCACCAGTTCGTGAATCGCGTTGATGGCGATATTGCCCTGCTCATGGCCAAACACCACCGCGCCGAGCATGATTTCTTCGCTCAGTTGCTGCGCTTCGGATTCGACCATCAACACGGCCGCTTCGGTGCCGGCCACCACCAGGTCCATGATGGAATCCTTGCGCGCGGTCTGGCCCGGGTTGAGCACGTATTCGCCATTGATGTAGCCGACACGGGCCGCGCCGATGGGACCACTGAACGGGATGCCGCTGATCGACAAGGCGGCGCTGGTGGCAATCAGGGCGGCGATGTCGGCATCGACCTCCGGATTGAGCGACAGGGTGTGGACGACCACATGCACTTCGTTGAAAAAGCCTTCGGGAAACAGCGGGCGGATCGGACGGTCGATCAGGCGGCTGGTCAGCGTTTCAAACTCGCTGGGACGGCCTTCGCGCTTGAAGAAACTGCCCGGAATCTTGCCGGCGGCATAGGTCTTTTCAAGGTAGTCGACCGTCAGCGGGAAGAAATCCTGACCGGCCTTGCCTTCGGTCTTGGCCACCACGGTGGCCAAGACCACGGTGCCGTCCATGTCCAGCAGCACGGCGCCACTGGCTTGGCGCGCGATTTCGCCGGTTTCCAGGGTGACCGTGTGCTGGCCCCATTGGAACGTTTTGCTCACTTTAGTGAATATGCTCATTGTTATCTCCTGGTCAATTTGGGAAGTGCAGGCCACCTCGCCCGAGCCCGGATGGGACATCACAGAACACGATGCCATTCCAGAGAAATTCGATTCAAATTTCCGTGGAATGACACAGCTTCGCTCCGTTATTGCCTTCTCCGAAGTAAAAAACGCCTGAGCTAGCAAACTAACTCAGGCGTTCATCATTCGATCAATCGCTTACTTGCGCAGACCCAGCTTGGCGATCAGCGCGACGTAGCGGTCAGCGTCTTTGGATTTCAGGTAGTCCAGCAGCTTGCGGCGGCGGCTCACCATGCGCAGCAGGCCGCGACGACCGTGGTGGTCTTTGGCATGGGTCTTGAAGTGGGGGGTGAGTTCGTTGATGCGGGCGGTCAGAAGCGCCACTTGCACTTCGGGGCTGCCGGTGTCGCCGGCCTGGCGTGCGTTGTCTTTGACGACAGCGGCTTTGATACTGGATGCGATCATGTCATTTTCCTGTGTGGTGTGAACTTGCGTCAGGCGCTGGAACTGCCCCTGACGTGCGCTTGTGCGATGTGCAAAGCCGTGAGATTATAACCCGACCCCAGGCTGCGCGCACTTCGTGTCGCTCCGCCATCCCCTACCAGGGGCGATGCCGACCGCCCGGCAGAGCCGGTTCGGCGGCATCCCTCGGTCTAAACCCTTCCCGGCGTCGTTTGCTTCGCTAGCCAGCCCCGCAGCCGTTCCACGCCCAGCACCAGGCGCTGCGGGTCCTTCGAGGCAAAACACCAGCGCAACCAGCCCTGCGCCTCGGGCCCAAAGGCCTCACCCGGCGCCAGCCCGAGACCGGCCTCCAGCACCAGCCGTTTGGCAGTGGTGAGTGAATCATCAAAACCCGCCAATCTGAAAAAGGCATACATGCCACCGTGCGCCGGAGCGACCTGCACCCCCGGAATCGCCTGCAGCAGGGGAGTCAGCGTATCGCGGCAGGTCTTCAGGTGGGCGACTACCCGCGGCGTCACCTGCTCGGTGCCGCGCAGGGCGGCGACCCCGGCGCGCTGCGTGAAGACGCTGGCGCACGAGGTGTTGAACTCGATCAACTTGCCCATGTGGTGCGTCATGGCCGCAGGCATCACCAGCCAGCCCAGGCGCCAGCCGGTCATGAGAAAACTCTTGGAAAAACTGTGCACCACCACCAGGCGATCATCGGGCTTGGCTACGTCCAGAAAGCTGGGGGCACAACCGTTCAGGCTGGGTTTGTAGTAGAGCCGCTCATACACCTCGTCAGCCAGCAGCCAGGTACCCGTCACGCGGCAATGGTCCAGGATACGCTGCTGCTGATCACGGGTCAGCGTCCAGCCAGTCGGATTGTTCGGGGCGTTGATGATCAGCAGCTTGGTGGCCGGCGTGACGGCCGCCAGCAGGGCGTCCATGTCCAGCGTCCAGGCGCCGTTCGCCGGTGCCAGTGCCACGCACTTGACGCGCGCCCCCATGATCGCGGGCTGCGCCGTCAGGTTGGGCCACACCGGCGTCACCGCCACCACCTCATCGCCCGCATCCACCAACTGCTGCATGGCCAGCATCAGCGCGTTGACGCCGCCGCTGGTGACCGCGATGCGATCGACGCCAATCGGGCCGTGGCGCACGCTCATGTAGTTCGATATTTCCTGGCGCAACTCGGGCAGGCCCAGATTATGGGAATAAAAGGTCTCGCCGCGCTGCAACGACTCGATGGCGGCCTGGCGAATGAAATCGGGCGTGACCTCGTCGCTCTCGCCAAACCAGAACGCCAGCACATCGCTGCGACCGATGCCGGCGTTAGCGACCTCGCGGATGCGGGACTCTTCAAGGTTCTGGATCACTTGACGCATGGCAGACTCCGCTTGTGAATTGTTTACCTCAGGGGGCGTTGCATCTGGCAAGTGGTGGGCTGCTCGGCGCTGGTCGCAGCAAGGGTCTTGATGACGCGAAAACCATAGCCCGAGCCCTCCACATCGAACTTGACGCCAGGGCTGCCTTGCCGCTCCATTACACCCACCACCAGCGGCTGCTGGAACTGGTGGTCAGCCGCCCGCATCGACCCGCCTTGTGAACCTATAGAAACCTCAGCCTGCTCCAACTGGGTGGCGACCGCGATCACATTGGTGGTGCCGGCCTTTTCCATCGCCTGCACCAATGACTCCACCATCAGTTGCATGCGCATATGGACGTAGTCGTCGGCCGGCTTGGGAAAACGCTGGCGAAACGACTGGTAGAAGGCTTCGCTGCGAATGGTCTGCACATTGGGCAGCCAGTCCGCCACCGCCACCACTTTGCCGATGCCGGCCTCGCCAATCGCCGCCGGTGCGCCCAGCGCGTTGCCATAGAAGGTGTAGAACTTGCCCTCAAAGCCGACCTCTTTGGCGGCCTTGACCAGCAGCGTCAGGTCATTGCCCCAGTTGCCAGTGATGACCGCCTGCGCGCCGCTGGCCTTGATCTTGGCCGCGTACGGCAAAAAGTCTTTCACGCGGCCCACTGGATGCAGTTCCTCGCCGACGATCTGAAGGTCCGGGCGCTGCCGACCGAGTTGGCGTTTGGCTTCACGCGCCACGGCGTGACCAAAGGCTTTGG
>JAKFXU010000007.1 GCA_021731215.1 Rhodoferax sp. | reverse complement strand
ATATCAATCAAGACATTGCTTATGCCCGTTTTCTGACGCCGTCCGACCAGGCGGCCGACCCCGGCAGCGAGCAGCAAGGACGCCAGCAAAAGCAAATGGCTGACCTGCACAGCGAAGGGGCCGAGATTGACGTTCAGCATGTTCAAGTTCCTTGCTTTGCACGCGCCAGGCGGGCGAGAAAATCGTCGGCACTGAGTTCGCCGATGATGCGCTCGGCACGGCGCTCCTGGCCATCGGGGCCGATCAGCAGCAGGGTGGGCGGTCCGAGAATCTGGTGGGTGCGCATCAGCGCCTGGTCATCGGCATTATTGGCGCTGACGTCAGGACGCAGTAATTGCATGTTGGCCAGCGCTTGCTGCACCCGCGGGTCGGCGAACACCTCACGCTCGATCACGTCGCACGACACGCACCAGTCGGCGTAGAAGTCCACCAGCGTCCACTGGCCGCGCTGCCCCGCCTCGGCGATGCGCGCTTCGAGCGCTTGCTGTGTCTTGACCGGTGCGAAGCGGGCCATGAAATCTTTCCCAGCAGCCGCCGGCGCGAGCGTGCTGGCGCTGGCCCCGAAGCTCAGCGGCTGCAGCGGGTCGTGGCCGCCCCCGGCGGCACCGACCACCATGGCGCCGCCCCACAGGCCCAGCAGCAGTGCCAGATAGCGCGACATCAAACGCGTGCTTTCAGTGCCGAGCTGCTTGACCAGGGCCAGCAAACTGAGTGCGATGGCCAGCAACCAGGCACCCCACAGCCCCAGTGTCAGCGCCGCCGGCAATACCCGCGCCACGAAAAAAATGGCGGTACCCAGCAGGATAAAACCAAACAGCGCCTTGACCCGGTTCATCCAGTCGCCGGGCCGCGGCAGCAACCGTGCACCGAGGGTCCCGACCAGCAACAACGGCACCCCCATGCCCAGCCCCATGGAAAAAAGGACCAGGGCGCCGGTCAGCACATCGCCGGTATTGCCGATATAAAGTAGCGCACCGGCCAATGGCGCGGTCATGCAGGGGCCGACCAGCAGCGCCGACAACACGCCCATCGCGGCGGCGCCTGTCACCGTGCCGCCGCGCTGGCCCTGGCTGGCCTGGTTCAGACGGTTGCGCAGCACAGCGGGCAGTTGCAGTTCATAAAATCCGAACATGGCCAGCGCCAGCACGACAAATACCAAACCGAAGGTGCCGAGCATCCAGGGGTTCTGTAGCACGGCCTGCAGATTGGCGCCGGCCAGCGCCGCAGCCGCACCGACACCGGCATACGTCAGCGCCATCGGCAGCACGAAGGCCAGTGAAAGGACAAAACCACGCCCGGGCGTTGCCCCACTACCCGCGATCAGGCTCGAGAGAATCGGCACCATCGGCAGTACGCAGGGCGTGAACGTCATCAGCAGCCCCAAGCCGAAGAACACGACAAGCATCCAGCCCAGATCGATGCGTGACAGGCGATCAGCCAGGTCCTGATCATCGCCGAGCGTGACGAGCGCGGACTGACTCACGTTGACAGCGGCCATGCCCGTGCTGGCTGCCGGCGTCGCCGCGACATCGGCCAAATTCACGCGCCGGGTTTGCGGCGGGTAGCACAGACCCGCATCGGCGCAGCCCTGCCAGCCGATGGTCAGGGCCTGGGCATCAGGGGCCGTGAGCAGTACCGCCACATTGTTGTGGTAGACCTCGCTTTCGCCGTAGGTCTCATCGGTCTTGAGCGTGCCGGCCGGCCACTTTACTTGTAGCGCACTGCCGACCGGGTCGGCTTCGACCTTCATCTGCTGGCGATAGAGGTAGTAGCCTTGGCTGATGTCCCAGTTCAGGCGCACCTGACCATCGGCCTGCTTGCTGACGTTCAGGCGAAAAGCCTGTTCCGGCTGCAGAAAATCCTGCTCGGCATGCGCTGGCAGCGACCACAACATGGTCAACAGCATGATCGACCACAACCAACGTAGCATAAGCGCCTCTAAATCAAATCAAGCGCCCATCTTCGCCTGGCCAGATTAAGGCTGCGTTAACGGTTGATGTTGTGAGCACAGCGGAGCACGCGAGCCAGCAACACAAGCGCTGGCGATCCATAGGGAAAACCATCTAGCCGTCTGCCCTATGACCCCAATAGCAGCCGGGCCATTCAAAACCTAAACTGACAACAAACCTTGAACCCAGGAGTGTTGTCATGAAAATCGATTCAATCAGCCCCGCCGACCCGCTCGAGTCTTCCGCGAGACGTGCGTTTCTGCGTGGGATTCCGGTCGTCACCATGGGCGCCGTCAGCATGCCGATCGCCGCCCTTGCCGCGCAGTCCGGCACGCACTGGGGCATGCTCATCGATATCCGCAAGTGCATCGGCTGCCAGGCCTGCACCATTGCCTGCATCAACGAAAACGATGTACCCGAGGGCAGTTTCCGCACCATCGTCTCCACCTACAGCGTCAAGCAGAACGATCAGGCCGGCCAACCGGCTGGCACCTACGTGCTGCCGCGTCTGTGCAACCACTGCGACAACCCGCCGTGCATCCCGGTCTGCCCGGTTGGCGCCACCTTCCAGCGCGAGGACGGTTTGGTGCTGGTCGACGGCGACCGCTGCGTCGGCTGCGCCTATTGTGTGCAGGCCTGTCCCTACGACGCGCGCTTCATCAACCACCAGACTGGCAAGGCTGACAAATGCACCTTCTGCGGCCACCGGCTGGAGGCCGGTTTGTTGCCGGCCTGCGTCGAAACCTGCGTCGGCGGGGCGCGCATTTTCGGCGATCTGAACGATCCCAACGGTGAATTGCGCCGGCGCATGAACGCCGCCAGCGACCAACTGAAGGTGCTCAAGCCCGAACTGGGCACCAAGCCCCGCGTCTACTACATCGGCCTGGACGAACGCTTCCAGGGCAAGGTTGAAGGCCAGGGCGCGCTGTGGAAACCCGAAACTCATGGAGTCCAATCATGAACCCGATCATTGTTGAAACCGTCAATGTCGTGCGCGAAGTCGCCTGGCTGCCGTGGGCGGTGCAGTACTTCTTCCTTATCGGCCTGTCCTACGGCGCGTTTCTGGTCTCGCTGCCAGGCATCGTCTGGCGCCGCCCTGGCT
The DNA here is from genome assembly GCA_021731215.1 of Rhodoferax sp. Lineage (GTDB taxonomy): Bacteria > Pseudomonadota > Gammaproteobacteria > Burkholderiales > Burkholderiaceae_C > Rhodoferax. Next base: position 12,683 of record JAKFXU010000007.1, on the reverse strand, counting down.
GGACTGGAATTTCACGCATCGCCCTGCTCGCCGCGCTGGTCTGCGGCCTGACCGCGCCAGTGGCGCTACTGGCTGACCTGCACCAGCCGGGCCGCTTCTACCACTTCTACCTGTATTTCACGCCCTCCTCCTGGATGTCCTGGGGTGCCTTCTTCATCCCGGTCTATCTGGGCGGCCTGATCCTCTACGCCTGGCTCGCTTTTCGGCCCTTGCTGGCGCAACAGGCGGCTGATGCAGAGCTGTCGCCGCGCCTGGCCCGTCTGTGCCGGCTGATCGCCTACGGCGGCTTGGAGAGCCGGGGCGCGCTGCTCGCGGCGGCTACCCTCGCCTTCGCCGGTGCCGCTCTGGTGGCGCTCTATACCGGCATGGAAGTCATGGTGGTGCAAGCCCGCCCGCTTTGGGATACGCCCTTTTTGCCGGTGCAGTTTGTCGTCACCGCGCTGGCCGGGGGCATTGGCCTGACGCTGATCCTCAAGCGCTTTTCCGGCCAGCAGGAGTTCATCGATGAAACCAAACGCCTGGCCCGGGCGCTGGCGATCACCCAAGGATTGGCCCTGCTGATTGGCGCGCTCTGGCTGCTGCTCGGCCTCACGGGCTGGTCGACCAGCCATGCGTTGGCGCTGGCCCAGGTGGCGCCCTCCGCCTCCTGGAAGCTGACCGCGGTGTGGGCGGCAGGCAGCACCGCGCTGACGCTGTGGCTGGCGCTGCGTCGCCCGGGCAGCGGACTGCTGATCGGCCTGCTCGCCGTGCACAGCGCCTGGATGATGCGCTGGACCGTCTTCATCGGCGGTCAGGAAGTGCCCAAGACCGGCGCCGGCTTCTACCAGTATTACCTGCCGCTCGGCTACGACGGCCTGCTCGGCATCGTCGGCACCTTCGGCCTGTGGGTCGCCCTGTTCATTGCACTCACCACCCTGCTGCCGGTCGAGCGCCTGACTCGCAAAACCGCGTAAGCGCAAGGAGATCATCATGAAAACAAACACGCGTCGCCAACTCATCGCTGCTGGCGGGCTCGCCGCCTTCGCCACCGGCTTCTCGCAAACCCTGGGCCGTATCGCCGACAAGGTGATGGGCAAGGATGCACCCAAGCACAATGTCTGGGGCAACGCCGCCGCGCCCGAATTCACGGTCGACCCAAGCACCGGCAAACTGCAGCCCAACCCGGCGCAGCAGGTCAGCTACACCGCCTGCCTGGGCTGCACCACCCAGTGCGGTGTGCGGGTGCGCATCGACAAGGCTTCGGGCCGCGTCATTCGCGTCGCCGGCAACCCCTACAGCCCGCTCTCCACCGAGCCCCACCTGCCGATGAAAGCCTCGGTCAGGGAAAGCCTGATCGCCGTATCGGGCTTTCAGGACAAAGGCCTCGCCGGCCGCTCGACCGCCTGTGGCCGGGGCAACGCCGTGCTGTCGCAGATGAGTTCGCCCTTTCGCGTGCTGACGCCGATGAAACGCGTCGGCCCGCGCAACTCCGGCCGGTGGGAGCCGATCGCCTTCGAGCAACTGGTTAGGGAAGTGACCGAGGGCGGCGACCTGTTCGGCGAAGGTCCGGTGGCTGGCCTGGCGGCCTTGCGCGACCTGAACACGCCGATCGACCCGGCGCAGCCCGAACTCGGTGCCAAGGTCAATCAGGTGGCCTTACTCTCCAGCGTCAATGACGGCCGCGAGACTTTCGCCCGGCGCTTCTGGAACAATTCCTACGGCACCCTCAACTTTGTGGGCCATGGCTCCTACTGCGGCGGCGCCTACCGCTCCGGTTCCGGCGCCCTGTTCGGCGACATGAAAAAGATGCCGCACGCCAAGCCTGATCTGGCTCACAGCGAGTTCGTCATCTTCATCGGCACGGCGCCGGGCAACGCCGGCAACCCGTTCAAGCGCACCGGCGCCCTGCTGGCCAAGGGGCGCAGCGACGGCCAGCTCAACTATGTCGTGGTCGACCCGGTGCTGACCAACGCCGATAACCGCGCCGCCGCCGATCGCGGCCGCTGGATTCCGATCCGGCCCGGCACCGACAGCGCGCTGGCGCTGGGCATGATGCGCTGGATGCTCGACCACGAACGCATCAACACCGCTTACCTCGCCAACCCCAACCTCACGGTTGCCGAGCAGCAGGGCGAGCCGTCCTTCTCCAGCGCCACCTGGCTGGTCGTCACCGAAGCCGGCCACCCGCGCCAGGGGCGCTTCCTGCGCGGCTCCGACATTGGGTTGCCGGTCGCAGAAGATGATCGTTACAAGGAGAACGATCCCTATCTGGTCCTGGGTGCCGACGGCAAGCCCAGCCTGGCCAGCCAGGCGAGCGGGCCGGCGCCGCTTGAAGTGCAGACGGTTCTCACGCTCGGCGACCAGCCACTTGCCGTGCAAACTGCCTGGCTGTTGCTCAAGGCCTCCATCGAGAAGCAGACGATAGAGCAATGCGCGCAAGCCTGCGGCATCCCGGCCGCAAAGATTAGCGCGCTGGCCGACGAGTTCACCAGCCACGGCCGCAAGGCATCCGTCATCGCGCACGGCGGCATGATGTCGGGCGCCGGCTTCTACAACGCCTTCTCGGTGATGACGCTCAACCTGCTGATCGGCAACCTGAACTGGAAGGGCGGCCTGGTGATGAACGGCGGCGGCTTCAAGGAAAACGGCGAGGGACCGCGCTACAACCTCGACAGTTTTTCCGGCGTAATCAAGCCCAAAGGCACGCCGCTGGGGCGCAACGTGCCCTACGAAAAAACCAGCGAATTCGCGCGCAAGAAAGCCCAAGGCAAGCCCTACCCGGCGCAGTCGCCGTGGTTCCCCAATGCACCGGGCCTGGCCACCGAGTGGTTCACCGGCGCCATGAACGGCTACCCCTACACCATCAAGGCCCTGATCCTGTGGAGCTCCAACCCACTGTATGGCATCACCGGTCTGCGTGCCCAGATCGAAAAAGACCTCGCCGATCCGAAGAAAATTCCGCTGATCATCTCGGTCGACCCGCTGATCAACGAAAGCAATGCCTATGCCGACTACATCGTGCCCGATTCGCTGATGTACGAGAGCTGGGGCTGGGCCGCGCCGTGGGCCGGTGTGCCGACCAAGGCCAGCACCGCGCGCTGGCCGGTGGTCGAGCCGCAGGCGGCGAAAACGCCGGACGGTCAGGCGATTGGCATGGAAACCTTCTTCATCGCGCTGGCCAAAGCGATGGATTTACCCGGCTTTGGGCCGCAGGCGATGAGCGACGCGCAAGGACTGCCGCTGCCGCTGGAACGCCCGGAGCACTGGTACCTGCGTGGCGGCGCCAACATCGCCTGGCTCGGCAAGGAGCCGGTGCCCGACGCCAGCGACGAGGACCTGGCGCTGTCCGGCGTCGACCGGCTGCGCCCGCTGCTCGAAGCGACCCTGGCGCCCGACGAGTGGCGCAAGGTCGCCTTCCTCTACACCCGCGGCGGACGCTACCAGCCGGCCAAGGAGGCGCAGGACGAGGCCCATCCGGAGTGGCAGAGCAACCGCTTCAAGAACCCGCTCTGGCTGTGGAGCGACATGGTCGGCGGCAGCAAGAACAGCATCACCGGCAAGCGCTTCCCCGGCTGCGCCAACTGGCAGTTGCCGGCTTTCGTCGACGGCACGCCGATGCGCAACATTTACAGCGAGGCACAGTGGCCGCTGCAGGTTGTCAGTTTCAAGTCGGCGCTGCAGAACTCCTACAGCATTGCAGCGACCCGGCTAACCGGCATCCATGCCAACAATCCGCTGCTGGTGCATCCGGCCGATGCCGCCAGGGCCGGCCTGAAGAGCGGTGACACGGCGACGCTGCGCACGCCGGGCGGCGCGGTCAAAACGACAGTGATCGTGCATGAGGGCGTGATGCAGGGCGTCGTCGCCATCGAACATGGCTTTGGCCACCGTGAACTCGGCGCCCGCGCCCACCGCATTGGCCAACAGCAACAGCCCGACAAGCCGGCGCTGCGCGCCGGCATCAACCTCAACGACCTTGGGCTGGCCGACCCCACCCGGTCGGGCAAATCGGTGTGGGTTGACGCCGTCTCCGGCGCCGCCGTGCGCAACGGTCTGCCCGCCAAACTGGGCCGCGCCTGAGCACGCGGCATCCGTCGCCGCTTCAAGCCCCGCCTTGCGCGGGGTTTTTTTACCTCAGTCCAACGCCCGCGGGTCGGAGCGCAGCATCAGGCGAGCCAGTTCGGCGGCACTTCCAACTTCGGCTTTTTCCATGACGTGCTGGCGATGCACGTGCACCGTCTTCTCACTGATCGCGAGGTCGCGCGCCACCAGCTTGTTGGGCAGACCGAGCGCGACGAGACGGGCCACTTCCCGCTCGCGCGGGGTCAGACGATCAAGCAGCATTTGCGCGTGTTCGCGCCGATGCTCGACCACCCTTTGCTCACTGCCGTGGCGCACGGCGGCGGCGACCGCATCAAGCAAGGCTTGATCGCGAAAAGGCTTTTCGAGAAAATCAAAGGCACCCTGTTTCATAGCCTGGACGGCAAGTTCGACGTCGCCGTGTCCGGTCATGAACACCACGGCCGGCATCCAGCCGCGCGCGCGCAAGGCTTGCTGCAGCTCCAGCCCGTTCATGCCGGGCATGCGGATGTCGAGCACCAGACAGCCGAAATCTGCCGGTGGCGTCGGGCAGGCGGCGAGAAAGTCCGCTGCCGAGGCGTGCGCGAGCACCGGCCAGCCGAGCGATTCGAGCAGGAAAACGAGCGAACGGCGGAACGACGCATCATCGTCCACCACATGGATTACAGAGTTTTCGGCAAGTTCAGTCATTCAGTCATGAATCGGTAGCGTGAAGGTGAAAACCAGGCCCGCGCCCTCGGCCGGCGCCTGCGCCGACAGCCGGCCGCCGTGCGCTTCGACGATGGTCGCACAGATCGACAAGCCGAGCCCCAGACCGTCCGGTTTGGTGGTGAAAAAAGGTTCGAAGAGATGGTCCCGGGCCTCGGGCGCAAGACCGTGTCCGAAATCGCGCACGGCAACGCGCAGCGTGTCACCCTCCCGTTCCAGCGCGATGTGCAGGCGGCGCTCGCCGGACGGCAGATCCTGCATCGCATCGAGTCCGTTCTTCAGCAGATTGAGCACCACCTGCTGGAACTGCAGGGGATCGACTTCGACCATGCCATTCGCTGCCGTGCCATCGACCACCCGAATTTCCGGCCGGTTCGAGAGCATCCCCGAAAACAGGACGACGGCCTCGCGCACCAGGTCGGCAGGCACGCGGCGTTCGCGCACGCTGGCACGCTTGCGGGCAAAACCGCGGATGCGACCGAGGATGCCGGCGGCCCGCTCGGCCTGTCCGGCCATCTCCACGCTGGCCTCGCGCACCGCCGCATCGGTCAGGCGGCCGCTATCGACGCGCAGCACGAGGCTCTGCGCGTAGTTGCCGATGCTGGCCAGCGGCTGGTTGATTTCGTGCGCCAGCGTGCCGGAAAGCTCGCCGAGTATCGACAGGCGCGAAAGGTGCTCGACCTGTTCCTGGTGCACGCGCATTCGTCCCTCGATCGCCTTGCGCTCGTCAAGTGCCTGCCGCAGCTCGGCAGTACGTGCTTGCACAAGGTACTCGACGCGCACGGTGTAGATGATCCAGGCGATCAGTAGCGCGGCCAGCATCAGCACCGCCGGCCAGTAGCGCACCGCCGCAGCGCGCAGCGTACCTTCCTTGAGATAGCTGTAGGGGCCGGTCTGCAGCTCGCGGAACAACTCATGGACCGACTGGTAATCGGCCGGCACCGTCCATGACATGCCTTGCGGCGTTGCCGGCATGGCGAGCAGCGCCGTGGCGACTGACTTGGCCAGCGTGGGCGGCGTGGCACGCAGCGTGGCGATCGGCCAGTCGGGATAAAGGCGGGTCGAGGTCTGGCAGGGAAAATCCGGCTCCACGCGCGGCGACAGCACCCGCAAGCCCGCCCGGATTTGTGGGGGAATATCTTCGACAATGCAGGCACGGACGATCCCGGCATCGGCGCGCCCTTGGGTCACTGCGTCAATCACCTTGCGCATCGGCAGGCCGACGAAGTCGAGTTGCGCGAAGTCCGCAAAGGGATCGAGGCCAAGCTGCATGAACTCCCGCCACGCCAACTGGAAGCCACCAAAGGCGTCTTCGCCGACGGCGCTCACCCGCTTGTCCGCGAGATCGGCCAGCGTCCTGAGATCCTGTCGATCAGCGCGCACGATCACCGCCGAACCGAGCGCGCGCATCGGCGAGGGCGCCTGCGCGGTATCGAGCGTGGCAATCCGGCTGATGCCAAATTCCATTTCGAGCGCAACATAGCTGCCGGGATTGGTGATCACGAAATCGACTGACTGGCCGGCCACCGCCTCGCGCAGGGCCGCGTGGTCGAGCTGCACCAGCACCGGCTTGTAATCTGGAAGAGCGGCGGCGAGATGGTCGAGCAGCGGCGTCCACTGGCTGTTCATCGCCTCGGTGTCGAGAAAGGCCAGCAAGCCGATACGCACGGTGCGCGGTTCGGCGGAAGCCGCCAGTATCGGGCCGGCGAAAACCATCAGCGTGAGGAAAAGGCAGCGGCAAAGAAAAGACATATTGAGAGACTGAAATTGAGCCAACCCAGCCTGGGCATCTTACCTTGGGCGGACTGGTCGAATAGCGCAATTGAAACCACTGGATTGACAGTCACTCTCGGGCTCTGCGACACTGCCTGTAGTGATCAACGCTTACTTTTTAACCCAGATTGTCCATTGGGGTTTGGAGGGTAGGTGGATGCAGTGGCGAGGCAGTTTTGCCCTTCTTCGTTGTCCATAGCTTGGGCTATGGACAACGAAGAAGGGCAAAAATGGCCGCCAATGCGCCGCCTGCACCCAAACAGCACCGCAGGTGCGCCTAATGGACAATCTGGGTTTAACCTAATGCAACAGAACCACTATGCGCGTGTTGCTGATTGAAGACGATGAACTGATTGCGCACGGCATCCTGGCCGGTTTGCGCGCGCACGGTTTGACGGTCGATGGTGTGCGCACCGCGGCGCAGGCCGAGGCCGCGTTGTCGGCCGTGCATTGTGACGTGGTGATACTTGATCTCGGGCTGCCCGACGAGGATGGCATGAGCCTGCTGCGGCGCTTGCGGGCGAGCGGCATGGCGCTGCCGGTGCTGGTATTGACCGCGCGCGATGCGGTGCAAGATCGCGTTGCCGGGCTGCGTGCCGGTGCCGACGATTATCTTCTGAAGCCTTTCGATCTCGACGAACTGGTGGCCCGTCTGCAAGCCTTGCTGCGCCGCGCCGCCGGACGCAGCGTCGATGTCATCGAGCACGGCCCGTTGCGCCTTGATCCGGCCAGCGGCGAAGTCTCCCTGCACGGACGCGCCGTCGTTTTATCGCGGCGCGAACTGGCGCTGCTGGCGGCCCTGCTGCAGGCGCGCGGACGCATCCTGAGCCCCGACCAGTTGAAAGACAGCCTGTACGATTTCAGTGAAGAGATCGAAAGCAATGCCCTCAATGTGCATATCCATCATCTGCGGCGCAAGCTGGGGGCCGATGTGATCGAAACGGTACGTGGTGTGGGCTACCGATTCAGCAGGGTGAGCGCATGACGCTTCGGCTGCGATTGTTGCTGATGATCGGCGTATCGATGATTCTGCTATGGAGCGGGGTGGCGCTCTGGATGCTGCACGGCCTGGACAAGGAAATGCACCGTACCCTGGATCAGCGCCTGGCCATGTCGGCCCAGATGGTGGCCGGACTGATGTCGCAGAATCCGGCCGCATGGGATGGCCGCAGCGGAACAGCGGGCGCCTCAACCTTGAGCATGCCAGCGGTGGCCAAAGGCCTGGCGTGCCAGGTATCGCTGCGCGGCGAGGTGATCGCGCGCACACCAGGCGCGGTACCCGAGGCCATGGCGAATGCGGTGCTCGGTTTTTCCGAGCGCGAAATCAAGGGCGAACACTGGCGCAGCTACACCCTGGAAACAAACAGTTTGCGCGTCACCACGGCCGATCGTCTGACCGAACGGGACACACTGCTGCGCAATGTGATGCTTGCTGCGGCAGCGCCCTTTGTCGTCGCCCTGATTGGCAGCCTGGTAGTGCTGTGGTTCGGCGTTGGCAGTGGTTTACTGCCGCTGGAACGCCTGCGCCAGGCGCTGGCCAGCCGCAGGCCGGAGGCCTTGACCCCGATTCCAAGCGCCCCCATGTCGCGCGACTTGTTGCCGCTGGTCAATACCCTGAACCATCTGCTGGCGCGCATGAGCGAGACCTTCAACCGCGAACGTCGCTTTACCAGTGATGCGGCCCATGAATTGCGCACGCCGCTGACCGCGATCAAGACCCATTTGCAGGTCGCACGCATCACCCACGGCAAAGAAACCGAAGAGGCCATGGATTACGCCGAGGAGGGCGTGGCGCGGCTTCAGCACACGCTCTCGCAACTGCTGACGCTGTCACAAGTGGAAGGCGCTTTTTCCTGGGATGACGGGCGCCTTGCAGAGGCCCACGCAGTAGCCCGGCTTGCAATGCGCGATGCAGCCCCCGATGCGCCTGAGCGTATCGTGCTCGACAGCGACAGCGACAGCGACGGCGACGGCAACGGCGGCGAACTGGCACTGCCCCAGGCGCTGGCCGTCACCGCACTGCGCAACCTGCTGGATAACGCCTTGCGTCACTCCCCGGCAGAAAACAGCGTCCGGCTGGTGGTGCGGTGCGCGCCGGAGACGGTCAGTTTCAGCGTGTTCGACTGCGGGCCGGGACTCAGCGATGACGAACTGGTGCTGGCGACGCAACGTTTCTGGCGGCGCGGCTCGGGTCGAGGCAGCGGGCTGGGCTTGTCCATCGTCGCCGCCATCACCCAGCGCTTCGGTGGCTCGCTCGAACTGCTGCAGCGCCCGCAGGGCGGGCTGGAGGCGAAATTGACGCTGCCAAGTATTCAATGTAAGCCAACACAACACAACTACAGGAGATTTCTGTGAAAAAACTCGACACCGCAGCGGCGGGCGTGTACCTGATTACCGTCACCCCCTTCACCGACGACGGCGCGCTTGATTTGGCCAGCACCGAGCGCATGGTTGATTTCTGCCTGGAGCGCGGCGTCACCGGTCTGACCGTGCTGGGCATCATGGGCGAAGCGAGCAAACTGACTGCAGAGGAGTCGCGTCTGTTTGTCAAGCAAGTGCTGGCCCGGGTGGCCGGACGGGTGCCGGTGGTGGTCGGGGCCTCGGCGCCCGGCTTTGCGCCGATGCGTGAGCTGACCGAAAGCGTGATGAGCATGGGCGCGGCGGGCGTGATGGTGGCGCCGCCCGCGACGCTGCGCACCGACGACCAGATCGTGGCCTATTTCGACATGGTCAATGAAACGCTGGGGCCGGACCTGCCCTGGGTGCTGCAGGACCACCCGCTGGCCACCGGGGTGCAGATGTCGACCCCGGTCATCTTGCGCATCCTCAACCATTCCCCGAGCTGCGTGATGCTCAAGCACGAGGATTGCCCCGGCCTGGCCAAGCTGTCGGCCATCCGATCCGCCGAGCTGCGCGGGGAGGTGAAGCGGGTCTCGATTTTGACCGGCAACGGCGGTGGCCTGTTCCTGCCCGAAGAACTGTCACGCGGCGCCGACGGCGCCATGACCGGCTTTGCCTACCCCGAGATGATGGTGGAGGTCTGCCGCGCCCACGCGGCCGGCAATATTGAAAAAGCGCACGATATCTTCGATGCTTACCTGCCGCTGGCGCGCTACGAGCAGCAGGCCAGCATCGGCCTGGCGGTGCGCAAGCACCTGCTGGTGCAACGCGGCGTGATCGCGTCCGCCGCCATTCGCAAGCCCGGCCCCCAGTTGTCAGCCGCCGACATCGCCGACATCGCGCTGCTGACCGCCCGGCAAAACCGGCGGCTGGCCCAGATCGCCTGAGGCGCGGCGCACGCTACACCAGCAGCGCCGCCAGTGCCGTCAGCGCGGCCGTTTCAGCGCGCAGCACGCGGGCCCCCAGCGTGACCGGCGCAAAGCCGCAGGCCAGGGCGGTCTCTTCCTCGGCCGGGCTCAAGCCGCCCTCGGGGCCGGACAAAAGGGTGATGGCGCCGTCGGTGTCGGCGCAGCCGGCGACGGCCTCACGCAAACTCTGGCTGCCGGGCCGCAGCGACAACAGCAGCGCCTGACCCGTGCTGGCGGCCGAGCGCGCCTTGGCCCAGGCCGCCAACCCCAGCACCGGTTGCACCATGGGCACCCGGTTGCCGCCGCATTGCTCGCACGCGGCAATCGCCACGCTTTGCCAGTGCGCCACTTTCTTATCAGCCCGCTCACCCGAGAGGCGCAGCACGCTGCGCTCGGTCATCAGCGGCTGGACGCTGGCCACGCCCAGCTCGCTGGCTTTTTCCACCAGCCAGTCCATGCGCTCGTTGGCCGGCATGCCCACGGCCAGATGCACGGCGCGGGCGGCTTCGCGTTCTACCGGGTGGTGCGGGCCAACCCGCACCCGCACCTCGCTGCGGCCCATCTGCTCGATGGTGGCCTCGAACTCGCCGCCGTCACTGGCGGTGACGGGCCCGCCATTGAACAGCGTAATGATGTCGCCCGGCTGCAGGCGCAGCACCTGCACGTGGCGGGCAGCACTGGCGGGCAGTTCCAGCAGCTCTCCCGTGATGAGGGATGTGGGGCAGTAAAAGCGGGGCATGATGGGCCTTGGGATGAGGGTGACAGCAGGAGTTTGAGGTATGCGTCGGTATCGGTGTCGATCCCAGAAACTTTCAATCGTGGGCCGGCAAGCAAACGAAAGAACGATTCAGCCTAGATTCCTCAGTTGGACGCGCCCGAGTGGGCTGCGGGCGGCGTGTCTGGCTTGGCTGCGCCCTGCAAGGGCGACGACGCAGCAGGCGCCTGCCTGCAAGGAGGAGCAACGACCCCAGGCGCGGTGCCAGCGGCTCAATCGGGTGCGTAGCGCTCTCACCCAATGGGTGAACCTGATCGAAGCTAAAAAGGTCAATGTTCATGAGGACTTACAGGTAAAAACAAGCGGTCAACTGAGGAATCTAGGTTCAGTCCTGCAACGAGGCAGGGATATCCCGGCTCATGTGCACCAGGCGGATCACGCGCAGGTGGTCTTCATGTTCGAGGTAGAAAAGGCCATACGGAAACTTGTCCAGTAGCCAGAAACGCAAGCCTGGCATGTCGAGTTCGTGCGCGTAACGGGGCGAACCGGTACCCGGGGCACGCTGAATATGCGCTGTCGCTTTTTCCAGTGCATCAAGAAAAGGATCAACCCTGTGGGGGGCCTCGACCACGTAGTAATCGATTGCGTTTTCGATATCGGCGCGCGCTTGCGGGCTACGCAAGGCGGGTTTTATGACGGCCATCAGGGCAGCTTGCGCTTTGAGCTCGCCCGCTGGCGCAAGGATGCAAAGAAAGCCGCATCCATCGGGCCTTCAGTGCCAGAGCGCATACCCACCAGCAAATGCTCCTTGAATTGGCGCCGGTCCTGGTCGCGGCGAATCAACTCGCGCATATATTCGCTCGAGGTTCCGTAACCCTCACTCTGGACGAGCTCGTCAACAAAAGCCTTCAGGCCATCGGGCAGGGAAATATTCATGGTGCTCATAGAGTAAAGCCTAGCACTTTTGGCAAAATTTGGCAAAGATGATTCGATGCACCGATCGACCATCTCGGCTTTTTCTTGCTGTTGACGGGCCAGAATTGACCTAAACCCGACCGAAGGCGTAGCCGCTGGGGGCTTCGATGCCCTCAACCCGTTCGATCAGGCGCAGCAGCGGTTTGAGCTCGCGGTAGCGCGCGCAGGTGGCGCGGATGTAGTGGATGAAGCGCGGGGTATCGGCCAGATACTGCGGTTTGCCGTCGCGCAGCGTCAGGCGGGCAAAAATACCGGCCACTTTCAGGTGGCGCTGCAGGCCCATCCATTCGACCCCGCGGTAGAACTCGCCAAAGTCGTCGCCCACCGGCAGCCCGGCCTTGCGCGCTTTGTCCCAGTAGCGAATCGTGATGTCGAGGCAGAAGTCTTCGTCCCAGCTCAGGAAGGCGTCGCGCATCAGGCTGGCAATGTCGTAGGTGATGGGGCCATAGACCGCGTCCTGGAAGTCCAGCACGCCCAGGCGTGCGCCGAGCGCAGCAGACGAAGTGGTCAGCGCGGGGGTTGCCGCCGCGCCGGGCCGCCCCAAGCAAGGCACGGCCCCCTCGGGGGGCAGCGCAGTACACGCAGTGACAAGCGTGGGGGCGATCAGGTTGCGCGGCATGAAGTCGCGGTGCACGTAGACGCTGGGCCAGGCCAGGTTGCGTTCCATGATGCATTTGAACGCGTCATCGAGCGTGCGGCGCAGCTCGCCCTCGACCGCCACGCCGCGATGCCGGGCCAGATACCAGTCCGGAAACAGTTCCAGCTCACGCCGCAGCAGCGCTTCATCGTAGGGCGGCAGCACGCCCGGCAGGGAGGCGCTTTGCCAGGCAATCAGCGCGTCAACCGCCTGCAGGTACAGGCCCTGGTTGGCTTGCGCGTTGTCCCGCTGGATCACCTGCAGCATGGTCTGTGTCCCCAGGTCGGTCAGCAGCATGAAGCCGCGGGCGGGGTCCCACGCCAGCACCTGCGGCACCCGCAACTGGGCGGCTGCCATCAGTTGCGCGACTTTGACGAAGGGGCGGCAGTCCTCCTGCGCCGGTGGCGCATCCATGATGATGCAGCTGCCCTGCGCCGAATCGACCCGGAAGTAACGCCGGAAACTGGCGTCGGCCGAGGCGCTGCGCAGCGTATTGACGCGCAGGCCG
>JAKFXU010000012.1 GCA_021731215.1 Rhodoferax sp. | reverse complement strand
CTGCGACACAAAGGCCAGTTCACCCGGCAGCGCGTCGATGTGGGCAAAACTGGCATTCAGGCCCTGGTGCGGCGCCAGCAGCCCGATGCAGTTGGGGCCCAGAATGCGCAGCAAGTGGCGCCGTGCCGCCGCCAGCATGGCCTGCTGCTGCGCCTGAGCGATGCCGGCGCTCATCACCACGGCGGCGCGCGTGCCCAGGCGTCCGAGCTCGTCAATCAGACCGGGCACGCAGGCCGCTGGCGTGCAGATCAGCGCCAGGTCCGGGACTGCCGGCAGCTCAGCCACATGGGCCACGACCGGGTACTTTCCCAGTTCACGGTGCTTGGGGTTGACGGCGTACAGCCGGCCCTGGTAGTTGCCGCCAGTCAGGTTGCGCCACACCGTCGCACCGACACTGCCGCAACGCGGCGAGGCGCCAATGACAGCGATCGAGTCCGGTTCAAACAGTGAATCGAGGTTGCGTATGCTCATGGGGCCGCCCCGTTCCTTGATCAGCCCAGCGGCCGCACGCCAAGCAACAGGCCATGCAGCCACAGCGCAAAGGCAATCCAGCTGCCGACCCCCACCGCCACCGTGATGCCAGTGCGGCCGGCGGTGCCGACCGGGTAGCGCGTGCCGGCAACGCGATCGCGCCGGCGCGCGGCGCTGAAATCCAACACCGCCCACAGCAGAAACGAGCCAAACAACAGCCCGTGCGCCAGGGTGCCAGTGGCCAGCAAATGGGCCAGCGCCCACACGCTCACCGCCAGCACCATGGGGTGGTGCACGCGCGCCTTGATGCCGTTACCGGGCACATAGGCCGCCGCCAGCAGCACGAAGGAAATCAGGGTCAGCAGCGAAGCCAGGTGGCGCAGCGCCAGCGGCGGGCTCCACAATTGCAGCGGCTGCTGGCGGGCCAGACCAAAGCCCCACACCATCAGGGCGAAACCGAGCAGGGAAGCCAGCGCGTACAGAGCTTTCCATGGCAAGGGGCCCAGGCGCGCGCGGCTGCGGGTGCGCCAGTCGTCGGCCACGATGCGCATCGAGTGCACACCCAGAAAAATAATCAGACCCAGAATCAAATATTTCATAAGCGTTCTCTTGCAATCAGGCCCCGAGCACGCGGTTTTTGCCGGCCCGCTTGGCCAGGTACATGGCCTGGTCGGCCCGCCGGATCGCCTCCGGGCCGGTTTCATCGGCCGCCAGTTGCGCCACACCGGCACTGAAGGTAATCAAAATCTTCTTGGTGCCGGTCAAAAAGAAGCGCTTGCTCAATTCGCGCTGCAAACGGGTCATCGCTTCCATCCCGTTTTCCAGCGCCGTATCGGGCAGCAGAATCACAAACTCCTCACCCCCATAGCGTGCCAGCGTGTCCTGCGGCCGCATCACCTCGCGCGCCACGCCCGCCAGATGCGCCAGCGCCTCGTCACCGGTGGCATGGCCCAATTTGTCGTTGAGTTTTTTGAAATTGTCAATGTCGAGCAGCGCCAGGCACAAAGGAGTGTCCTTGCGCCGTACATTGGACACTTCGCGCTCCAGTGCCTCGTCCAGACCTTTGCGGTTGAGCACCCCGGTCAGTGGATCATGCCGGGCCTGGGCACCCACGCGATCAAGTTCCTGGTGCAGCTTGGCAATCTCGGCTTCGGTGGCTTGCGCTTTTCTGCGCATACCGTGCAGCTCGTCACGTGCCGCCAGGCTGTCGTGCGCCATGCTGCGCGTCGCCCCCACCACGTCTTTCAATACCGGCGCAATCTCGGCCAGGGTCTTGGCCTGCTCGATCAGGCGCGCGCTCGCTTCCATCTGGCTGTGGTAAGCGCTGGTGGACTCGGTCATCTGCGACAGCCGCTCGATGAAGGTGGCCAGCATCGAGCGCATTTCTTCCTGCGCCTCCAGTGCCCGCCCTTTGATCTCGGTTTGCTTGAAAATCACGTCCTTCAAGCGCCGCTCCACATCATCGAGCCGACGCAAGCTGAGCGGTGGTTTTGACGCTGTCATAAGCGCCTCGATTTGACCTTGGAGCCAACGGTCGTCGAGACTGAGCTCGCCGATGTTTTCAATGATCAGGTGCAGCAGCTTGAGCAACGCGGCCTTGATCTCGGCCTGGTCTTCCGCCACAAAGGAAAGCCGGTGGCTAAAGTTGCTCAACAACTGCTTGACTACTGTCGCATCGGCGCCTGGCCGGCGCATGGTCTGGAGCAAGGCCTGGCTCTGCTCGACAAAGCGGGCATCGTCATTGCCAAGCGCGGGCAGCGCGTATTCAATCAGCCGCGCAACTTGTTCAAAAAAATCCGGTGTCAAAGCCGATGCGCCCAGGCCTGGCGCCGCGCTCAGCGCCGATGGTGACGCCGGCGCGGTCGCAACCCTGGCGTCGACTGGCAACGTGGCCGCAGGACTGAAGCCGCCGTATGCCATCAGGGCGCTTTTGACACCCGCCCAGTTCAGTTGCCCGATGGCCGATTCCAGCAGGCCCCGTTGCTTTTGTTGGCCCGGGGTCTTGGTGGGCAAGGCGCGCGCAATGTCGTGCAGCCGGTCGGCCGGAAAGGGGGGCTCGATCGGAACCCCCGCCACTTCGCTATAAATCGCCTGGTAATTGGCCGGGGTCGGGGCCAGCTTGCGCGTGCTTAGCAACTTGAGCGTTTCGCGTGCAATTTCAAAGGGCTTTTTGTCATCCATGATTATTCATTTGCTATTAATGTAATAGCTGCATACGTACATTCAACAAGCTTAAAACCAGAGGTGGCTATCGATCATTGAACAACAGGCGCGCCACGAGAACATCAAATGCCCTGCTGTTGACCGCTGCGGCACTGGCGCGCCTGCATCAAGTGGCCGGTTCAGGATAACATCAAGACCAAGCGCCGCAAGTTTCATGAAAGCTATCGGCGCCAAGGATAAGCAGGTGAATCGTTAAGAGGCACAGGTCACCGGTTATCCACGGAACAAGGTAAAAAACGAAAACGAGCCAGTTTGCGGGTGCATCGAAAAGGCGCTATTGCAATGCGGAAAAGTTTGTTTACACTGGGCCTGCAGTGGCAAAAAATTAATTGGAGCATTGATGAAACCCATTTTGGAATTGCTGAAAAGGCGTGGTGCCTTGGTTCATCAGATCAGCCCTTCGGTCACCGTTTTCGAGGCACTCCGGCGCTTGGCCGATTACGGCGTGGGCGCCATGGTCGTGATCGACCAGGGCCGGCTGGTGGGGGTGGTGTCGGAGCGCGATTACACCCGCAAGGTGGCGTTGCAGGGCAAGAATTCGAAGGAAATCACGGTGGCCGACATCATGACCCGCGACGTCGTCACGGTCACGCCGCAAACCGGCACCCGCACCTGCATGACTCTGATGAGCCAGAAGAAGATCCGCCACTTGCCGGTGGTGGACGGTACGCAAGTGCTGGGCATGATTTCCATGCGCGACATCATGGACGACATCATTGTCGATCACGAGCAAACCATCTCGCAGTTGACGAGTTACATCAGCAGTTAAATAGGGCCCCCACGCTGCGGCGCTGCCCCCCGAGGGGGCGTGCCCTCGGGCAAGTCTCGCAGAGACGGCGCGACAGGCTTGGGGCGGCCCGGCGCTGCGGCAGTGCCTTCAAACGTCGATATTGCCGGCGCGCAGCGCGTTGGTCTCGATGAAGTGGCGGCGCGGCTCCACCTCGTCGCCCATCAGCATGGTGAACACGCGGTCGGCTTCAATCGCGTCGTCAATCTGCACCTTGAGCAGGCGGCGCACGGTCGGATCCATGGTGGTTTCCCAGAGTTGCGCCGGGTTCATCTCGCCCAGGCCCTTGTAGCGCTGGCGCGAGGTGGCGTGCTCGGCCTGGGCAATCAACCAGGCCATGGCTTCGCGGAAGTCGGCTACCTTTTCTTCCTTTTGCCGCTCGCCTTCGCCGCGCATCACCTTGGCGCCTTCGCTGAGCAGGCCCTTGAAGGTGTTGGCGGCTTCGGCCAGCGCCGCGTAGTCGGCGCCGTGCACAAAGTCTTGCGTCAGCACGCTGCTCTTGACGTTGCCGTGGTGGCGGCGGCTGATGCGCAGAATCGGTTTGTCGGAGCGCACGTCAAACTCACCGGCCACCTCGGCATCGGGCAGCTTGGCTTGCAGCGCGGCAGCAGAAAGTTCTGCATCGGCCACCGTGTCCAGGTTCAGGGCGACGCCGTCGGCCACCGAACGCAGGGCTTCGGCGTCCATGAAGTTGCGCAGCCGGGCAATCACGGCCTGTGCCAACTGGTGCTTGCGCGCCAGTTCGGCCAGTGTGTCGCCGGCCAGCAGCGTGCCGTTGTCGCCACCGGTGTGCACCGACGCATGCACCAGCGCAATGCGCAGCAGAAAGCTGTCGAGCGCGCTGGCGTCCTTCAGGTACAGCTCTTCCTTGCCGGCTTTCACCTTGTACAGCGGTGGCTGCGCGATGTAGATGTGGCCGCGCTCCACCAGTTCGGGCATCTGGCGGTAGAAGAAGGTCAGCAGCAAGGTGCGGATGTGCGCGCCGTCGACGTCGGCGTCGGTCATGATGATGATGCGGTGGTAGCGCAGCTTGGCGACGTTGAAGTCGTCGCTGCCGGTGCTGCCGCCGGCCTTGCCGATGCCGGTACCAAGCGCCGTGATCAAGGTCAGGATCTCGTTGCTGGTCAGCAGCTTTTCGTAGCGCGCTTTTTCCACGTTCAAGATCTTGCCGCGCAGCGGCAGGATGGCCTGGAATTTGCGGTCACGCCCTTGCTTGGCCGAGCCGCCGGCGGAGTCGCCCTCGACGATGTAGATCTCGCACAGGGCCGGGTCTTTTTCCTGGCAGTCGGCCAGCTTGCCGGGCAGGCCCATGCCGTCGAGCACGCCCTTGCGCCGGGTCATGTCGCGCGCCTTGCGCGCCGCCTCGCGCGCGCGCGCCGCTTCGATGATCTTGCCGACGATGATCTTGGCATCGGCCGGGCGTTCCTGCAGATAGTCGTACAGCAGCCGGCTGACGATGTCTTCCACCGGGCCGCGCACTTCGGAGCTGACCAGCTTGTCCTTGGTCTGGCTGCTGAACTTGGGCTCGGGCACTTTGACGCTGAGCACGCAGCACAGGCCTTCGCGCATGTCGTCGCCGCTGACTTCCACCTTGGCTTTTTTGGCCAGCTCGCTGTCATCGATGTATTTGTTGATGACGCGCGTCATGGCGGCGCGCAGGCCGGTCAGGTGGGTGCCGCCGTCGCGTTGCGGGATGTTGTTGGTGAAGCACAGCACCTGCTCGTTGTAGCCGCTGTTCCACTGCATCGCCACCTCGACCCCGATATTGGTGTTCTGGTCGCTCTGGCGATCCCCCATGGCGTGGAAAATGTTGGGGTTGAGCACCGTTTTGCCGCGGTTGATGAAGTTGACAAAACCGCGCACGCCGCCGGCACCGGAAAAGTCGTCTTCCTTGCCGCTGCGCTCGTCTTTGAGGCGGATGCGCACACCGTTGTTCAAAAAACTCAACTCGCGCAGGCGTTTGCTTAAAATTTCGTAGTGGAAGTCGGTGTTGGTCTGGAAGATTTCCAGGTCCGGCAAAAAGTGCACTTCGGTGCCCCGCTTCTCGGTCGCGCCGATCACCTTCATCGGCGACACTTCGACCCCGTTCACCAGCTCGGTGATGCGGTTCTGCACAAAACCGCGGCTGAACTCCATCACGTGCACCTTGCCATCGCGCCGGATCGTCAGGCGCAGCATTTTGGACAGCGCGTTGACGCAGCTCACGCCGACGCCGTGCAGGCCACCGGAGACCTTGTAGCTGTTCTGGTTGAACTTGCCGCCCGCGTGCAGCTCGGTCAGGGCAATCTCGGCGGCGCTGCGCTTGGGCTCGTGCTTGTCGTCCATTTTGACGCCGGTTGGAATGCCGCGCCCGTTGTCGACCACTGACACCGAGTTGTCGGAATGGATGGTGACCAGAATGTCGTCGCAGTGGCCGGCCAGCGATTCGTCAATCGAGTTGTCCACCACCTCGAACACCAGGTGGTGCAGGCCGGTGCCGTCCGAGGTGTCGCCGATGTACATGCCCGGGCGCTTGCGCACCGCCTCCAGGCCTTCCAGGATCTGGATGGAACCCTCGCCATAGGCTTCGGTGGCACCGATCTGATTGGTGTCGATGGTGGGTTGAAAGTTGGAGCTGTCGGCGCTGCTCTCACCCGTATGCACCGCATCGTCACCGTTTTCCGGGGTTTGGACTGGCTTGTTTTCTTCGATCATGGCTCACTTCTCTCGCGATTTCTCAAACTCTTGAATGACCAAACCCGCAATGACCTTCTGGTTCATCGCGGGTTCGGATTTGTAGGGCTACAAATTGGGCGCCGTCAAATTCGCATCGGCATCACCACGTATTTGAAAGTGGCGTTGTCGGGAATGGTGAACAGGGCCGAGCTGTTGCCGTCGGAAAGTTCCAGGTTCACCATTTCCTGATTCATGTTGGCCAGCGCGTCAATCAGATAGGTCACGTTGAAGCCGATCTCGATGCTGTCACCGGCGTAATCAATATCGAGTTCATCGACGGCTTCTTCCTGTTCGGCGTTGTTGGCCGCCACGCGCAGGGTGCCCGGGTCAATGTTCAAGCGCACGCCCTTGAACTTGTCGCTGGTCAGAATGGCGGTGCGCTGCAGCGTCGCCAGCAGGGCGACACGGCCCAGCGTGATGCAGTTCTTGTGGTTTTTCGGAATAACACGGTTATAGTCCGGGAACTTGCCTTCCACCAGTTTGGTGACAAATTCCATGCCGCCAAAGCTGAACTTGGCCTGGTTGTTGGCAAACTGCATTTCAATCGCCCCTTCGGCGTCGGACAGCAGGCGTTGCAACTCGATCACGGTCTTGCGCGGCAAGATGACTTCCTGTTTTGGCACTTCGACGTCCAGCGTGGCGGAGGCAAAGGCCAGCCGATGGCCATCGGTGGCCACCAGGCTCAACTGCTTGCCTTCGGCGACGAACAGGATGCCGTTGAGGTAGTAGCGGATGTCATGCACCGCCATCGCAAACGAGACTTGGCCCAGCAGGTCTTTGAGCGTCTTTTGCGGCACGCTGAACACCGGGCCGAAGCTGGCCGCCTCCTGCACCAGCGGAAAATCCTCAGCCGCCATGGTTTGCAGCGTGAACTTGCTCTTGCCGCCCTTGAGGATGAGCTTGGCGGCGCTTGATTCCAGCGATACCGTCTGGTCCGCCGGCATGGTGCGCAGGATATCGATCAGCTTGCGCGCGCCCACGGTGGTGGTGAAGTTGCCGCTGTCGCCATCGAGCTCGGCCGTGGTGCGGATCTGGATTTCGAGATCGCTGGTGGTGAGCTCCAGCGCGGTGCCCGTTTTGCGCAGCAACACGTTGGCCAGAATCGGCAGGGTGTGGCGGCGCTCGACGATGCCCGCTACCGATTGCAAAACTGCGATAACTTTGTCTTGGGTGGCCTTCAGGACGATCATGTCAACCTCTCGTTTAATTTTTCGATTCAAATCAGTAACAGGCGAGCCTGTATTTTTCTGTCAACTCCGGCATTCTCGCCTTTTTTATTCCAGTTCTTAGCCTTTGAGGGTTTGCTCCAGCACGTGCAGTTGCTGGTTCAGCTCGGTCATTTGCTGGCGCTCGCCGCCAATCTTGCGCACGGCGTGCAGGACGGTGGTGTGGTCGCGCCCGCCAAACAGCTCTCCAATTTCGGGCAGGCTTTTTTGCGTCAGTTCCTTGGCCAGGTACATTGCAATCTGGCGCGGCCGGGCAATGCTGGCTGGCCGCTTCTTGGAATACATGTCGGCGATTTTGATCTTGTAGTAGTCGGCCACCGTTTTCTGGATGTTTTCGACCGAGATCTGCCGGTTCTGGATCGACAACAGGTCGCGCAGTGCTTCGCGCGCCAGCAGAATTGAAATTTCCTTCTGATTGAAACGTGAATAAGCCAGAATTTTGCGCAAGGCCCCTTCCAGTTCGCGCACGTTGGAGCGCACGTTCTTGGCCACGAAGAACGCCACTTCTTCCGGCATCTCGATGCCTTCCACCCGTGCCTTGTTGATCAGAATGGCGACCCGCATTTCCAGCTCGGGCGGTTCGATCGCCACCGTCAGCCCGGAATCAAAGCGCGACACCAGGCGCTCGTGAATATCGGCCAGACCCTTGGGGTAAGTATCACTGGTCATCACGATGTGCGATTTTTTGGCCAGCAGCGCCTCGAACGCGTTGAAAAACTCTTCCTGGGTGCGTTCCTTGTTGGCAAAAAACTGGACGTCGTCGATCAGCAGCAGATCGAGCGAGTGGTAGCGCTCCTTGAATTCATCAAAAGTCTTGCGTTGGTACGCCTTAACCACATCCGACACAAATTGCTCAGCATGGATGTAGAGAACTTTGGCTGCCGGCATGTCGGCCAGCAAGCGGTTGCCCACCGCGTGCATCAAGTGGGTTTTGCCCAGGCCGACGCCGCCGTAGATAAAAAGAGGGTTGTACAGGTGGCCTGGCATGCCCGCCACGTGCATCGCCGCCGCGCGCGCCATGCGATTGGCGGTGCCTTCAATCAGGGTGTCGAAGGTCAGGGAGGTGTTAAGCCGGTTCTTGAGGCTGTTCGGTACCCGTTCTTCACCCAGTTCGCCCGCCTCCTCCATCGGGATGGCCTCAAGCGAATGCTGCGTAACTTGGCTCCTGACAACAATTTCACGCGGAGCGAGTGCCAACTCCATTGGAATGGTTTGACCCGAAAAAGACTCAAGCAGGCTCGCGATGCGCTTGCTGTATTGGGCCCGGATCCAGTCCAGTTTGAACCGGTTGGCAACAAAGATGGTGACTTTGGAGAGATCGTCGGCGATCTGTGCTGATAGCGGTCGGATCCAGGTGTTGAATTGTTGTTCCGGCAGCTCCTGCGCCAGTTGGTCGATGCAGGCTTGCCACAGGCTTTGTCCGGCGCCACGCCCGGCCGAGCCAGGCTGGCTGGCATATTGTCCCTCTGTCATTGTTCGTACCAGCTTCTGTGGATAGTTATGCATTGCTGCGTCCGGAATTGTAATTTATCAAGGATTTATCCACAAGGCGAAAAAGCCCCGCCACAGCGCCAGCATGACGAATGGCGCATCAGGTTGGCGTTTTTGGTTGCCTGGACCCGGAAAGTTTGCGATAATCCTCGGTTCCCCTGATTGTGTTGGGGGAGAAAAGACAGCGGCCCACTCATTTTTAAATTTTTTAAGGGTGGCGGGCCATCACTGAGCCCTTTAGGATTTCCAAATGAAACGCACTTACCAACCCTCCAAGATTCGCCGCGCTCGTACTCACGGCTTCCTGGTTCGCATGAAAACCCGTGGCGGCCGTGCGGTGATCAACGCGCGCCGCGCCAAGGGTCGCAAACGGCTGGCGGTCTGATTGCGGCGGCCCCACTAACGCGCAGTTGACTTGCCGTTCTGGCGCCGCTTCAACGTGCAGCGACTGAAAACGCGCGCTCAGTTTCAGGCGGTCTTGGCGGGCGGCATCGTGGCCCGTACCCCCCATTTTGCTTTGCACAGCGCCCGGCTGGATCAAGCCTTGCTCAAGCAGGAAACAGCGACATTCTCGGTGGCGCTGTTTGGCGTGGCGGACGTCTGGATTGGCGCCATGGTGCCCAAGCGCTGGGCCAAGCAAGCCGTTACCCGCAATGCCATCAAACGCCAGATCTACAGTGTGAGCACCGATTTCGAGTCAGCGCTTCCCATCGAGGCCCATGTCGTGCGTTTGCGCGCCGTTTTTGACCGCCAACAGTTCATCAGTGCCAGTTCCGATGCACTCAAGACCGCCCTGCGCCAGGAGCTGCAGCAATTGTTTGCCCGCGCGCTGGTGAGTCTGGCGGCGCCCGCCGCGCGGGGCAGCGCGGCATGATCAAGGCCTTTCTGATCAGCCTGGTCAAGGGCTACCGGTTGTTGCTCAGCCCGTGGCTGGGTTCGTCCTGTCGGTTCGAGCCGACCTGTTCGGCCTATTCCTTGCAGTCGTTGCAGATGCATGGTGCGGCGGTCGGCAGCTATATGACGCTGGCGCGTCTGGCGCGCTGCCATCCCTGGTGTGGCGGCGGGCATGATCCCGTGCCTGCAGAAAAACCCCGGCTCTTTACCCAGCTGATTCCCTCTTCCAGACAAAAGAAATCCTCATGAACGATATTCGCCGCACCATTTTGTGGGTGATTTTTGGCTTTTCCCTAGTTTTGCTGTGGGACCAGTGGCAGCTTCATAACGGTAACAAAGCCACCTTTTTTCCCGGCCCGGCCAGCACGTCGGCCAGCGGCACTTCGCCCAGCGCGGTGACCGGCGTCCCGGCCGGGGTGCCCGTTACCCCTGCGCCAGCAGTCCAGGCCCAGGTGCCGGGGGCCAGCGCCGCGCCGACCCCTGCTGTGCCGCGCGAGCAGGTGGTGGTGACGACCGATGTGCTCAAGCTCACCTTTGATACCGAGGGCGGTTCGCTGGTGCGGGCCGAACTCCTCAAGCACGCCGACATGACGGATATGAAAAAGAGGTTCGTTTTGCTGGACGACAGCACGCAGCGGGTCTATCTGGCCCAGACCGGCGTGGTCGCGGGCGCCGGCGGCGGCGCCTTTCCAACCCACAAGACGGTCATGACCGTGGCACCCGGAGCGCGCACGCTGGGCCAGGGCGAGAATGAACTGAGCATTAAATTCGAGGCGGCCGATGTCGGTGGCATCAAACTGGTCAAGACCTACACCCTGCGCCGTGGCGCCTATGACTTGGCCGTCAAGCACGAGTTGACCAACCTGTCGGGCGCGCCGATTGCGCCGCAACTGTATTTGCAACTGGTGCGCGATGGCAACAAGCCGCCAGGCGAATCTTCTCTTTATTTCACCTTCACCGGACCGGCGGTTTATACCGAGGCCAAAAAATACCAGAAGGTTGATTTCAGCGACATCAAGAAACAAAAGGCCGACTACGAAAAACAGTCCTCCGATGGCTATGTGGCGATGGTGCAGCATTACTTTGCCAGCGCCTGGATACTGCCGGTGGGCGTGCCGCGCAACATTTCGCTTGAAGCGGTGGACATCGGCGCCTCGGTGGCCGATTGCTGCTACCGCGCCACCCTGATCGCGCCGCTGGAAGCGATTGCGCCGGGAATGACCAAGACTGTGGAGGCGAAGCTCTTTGCCGGTCCGCAGGAAGAAAAAGTGCTAGAGGCCCTGGCCCCCGGGCTCGAGTTGGTCAAGGACTACGGCTGGCTCACCATCCTGGCCAAGCCGCTGTACTGGTTGCTCGACAAGATCCACAGCTTCATCGGCAACTGGGGCTGGTCCATCATGGCCTTGGTGCTGTTGCTGAAAGCGGCCTTTTACTGGCTCAACGCCAAGGCCTACGCCAGCATGGCCAAAATGAAGGCCGTTAATCCGAAAATCATGGAAATGCGCGAACGGCTGAAGGACAACCCGCAGCAGATGCAGCAGGAGATGATGCGCATCTACCGCGAGGAAAAAGTCAATCCGATGGGCGGCTGCTTCCCGATCATGGTTCAGATCCCGGTGTTCATCGCCCTGTACTGGGTGCTGTTGTCCAGCGTCGAGATGCGCAACGCGCCCTGGGTGATGTGGATTGCCGATCTCTCCTCGCCCGATCCCTACTACATCTTGCCGCTGTTCATGACGCTGACCACGGTGCTGCAGACCGCGCTCAACCCGGTGCCGCCGGATCCGATGCAGGCCAAGTTGATGTGGTTCATGCCGCTGGCGTTCAGCGTGATGTTCTTCTTCTTCCCGGCCGGTCTGGTGCTGTACTGGATCACCAACAACGTGCTGTCGATTGCGCAGCAGTGGATGATCAACACCCGCATGGGTGTGCCGCCGCAGTTCAACCTGCCCAAGTTCAAGTAACCCCCCGAGACGCTGCGCGCCTCCCCCCTTTGAAAGGGAGGCGACACCAGCGGCCTGGCAAAGCCAGTTCCGCGGTGTCTCTGATTAAACTCCGTCGCATGCTCGCACGCCACCAGGACCCGATAGTTGCCATTGCCACCGCGGCTGGCCGCGGTGCGGTGGGCATTGTGCGGGTCAGCGGGAAAAAGCTGGACCGGCTGATCCAGGCCCTTTGTGGACGCCAGCTGCAGGCGCGCACGGCGACCTATACGGCGTTTCTGGACGCCGCCGGGCAGCCGATTGACCGCGGTCTGGCCATTTACTTCTGCGCGCCCCACTCCTTCACCGGCGAGGATGTGCTGGAGTTGCAGGCCCACGGCGGGCCGGTGGTGCTGCAGTTGTTGCTGGCCCGTTGCCTGCAAGCGGCGGCGCAATCTGATCCGGGCCATGCCGCACCTCGGCTGGCGGGCCTGCGGCTGGCGCAGCCGGGGGAATTCTCCGAGCGCGCCTTCCTCAACGACAAAATGGACCTGGCGCAGGCGGAAGCGATTGCCGACTTGATTGATGCCAGCACCGAGGCTGCGGCGCGCAGCGCCGCTCGCTCCTTGTCCGGTGCATTTTCCCAAGAAATCCAACGCCTGCGTGACGCGTTGATTCATCTGCGCATGCTGGTCGAGGCGACGCTGGATTTTCCGGAAGAAGAAATCGATTTCCTGCGCCAGGCTGACGCGCACGGACAATTGTCAAAACTGCAGCAAACCCTGCAGGCAGTGTTGCAACGCGCGCGCCAGGGCGCCCTCTTGCGTGAAGGCATCAAGGTGGTGATTGCCGGGCAGCCCAATGCCGGCAAGTCGTCCCTGCTCAACGCGCTGGCCGGGGCCGAGCTGGCCATCGTCACGCCGATTGCCGGCACCACGCGCGACAAGGTGCAACAAACCATCCAGATCGAAGGCGTGCCGCTGCACGTGATCGACACCGCGGGCCTGCGCGAGAGTGAGGACGAGGTCGAAAAAATCGGCATCGCCCATGCCTGGGACGCAATCGAGGCCGCCGATGCGGTTTTGTTCTTGCATGATCTGACGCGCATTGATGCGATCGATTACCGCGCTGCTGACGCCGTGATCGCACAGGCCCTGGCGCAAAAACTGCCGGCCCGGGTGAGCGTCATCGACATCTGGAACAAAGCCGATGCAGTCGTTGCCCGGCCGCGCGAGGCCGGCCTGGCTCTGTCGGCCAAAACCGGGGCCGGCCTGGACGCCTTGCGCCGTCGGCTGCTGGCGGTGGCGGGCTGGCAGTCCGCGCCCGAGGGCGTCTACATCGCCCGCGAGCGCCATGTGCAGGCGCTGCACCGGGTGGCGGGTCATTTGCTGGAAGCCAGTGCCCATTTGGCCGCCAACGCGCAGTTACTCGATCTGCTGGCGGAGGAGCTTCGGCTGGCCCAAAACGCGTTGAGCGAAATAACCGGCGAATTCACCTCGGACGAGCTGCTCGGGGTGATCTTCTCCAAATTCTGCATCGGAAAATAGCGCAACTTAGGGCCGGCCGACGCTCCTCCTGCGGCCGCTCTTAGAACCGAGCGCCTGGAGCCGCGTGAGCCGCTGCACGGCGCTCAGTGCCCGTCGAAATCGAGCAGGGTGAACAGCGCCAGCCCGGCCGCCCGCAGGCTGGCGGAGCCGCCCAGCTCCGGCAGGTCCACAATGGCGGCCCCTTCTATCACCTCAGCCCCCAGCTTTTCCAGCAA
This sequence comes from Rhodoferax sp., assembly GCA_021731215.1. Classification (GTDB taxonomy): domain Bacteria; phylum Pseudomonadota; class Gammaproteobacteria; order Burkholderiales; family Burkholderiaceae_C; genus Rhodoferax. The sequence goes on along the minus strand of JAKFXU010000012.1, from coordinate 2,468 downwards.
TTTCATGCCGGCCATCATGGTGCCGCCGGTGGCGATCAGGTCGTCAATCAGCAACACGCGGTCGCCCGCCTTGACGGCGTCGGTGTGCAGCTCCACGGTGGCGCTGCCGTACTCCAGTTCGTAGGTTTCTTCCACCGTGGTGAATGGCAGCTTGCCTTTCTTGCGGATCGGCACAAAGCCGACGCCGAGTTCATAGGCAATCACCGCGCCCAGGATGAAGCCGCGCGCATCCAGCCCCGCCACCACATCGGGGCGCATGGCGGGGTCCATGTAGCGGTGGACAAAGGCGTCAATCAGGACCCGGAATACCTTGGCGTTCTGCAGCAGCGGTGTGATGTCGCGAAACTGCACCCCCGGCGCCGGCCAGTCCGGCACGGTGCGGATGTGGTCTCTGAGGTACTGGTTGACGCTGAGGTGTGGCATGAATCATCGGGTTGGGACGTGACCCGTATTGTGCACCGGGCCTGGTGCTGGCAGGATGGCAGGGCCGGTCAGCCCTTGAGCAATTCCTGCTCGGCGCGGGCCAGCATTTCGGCCTTGCCGGAGAGCACCAACGTGTCGCCCACTTCCAGCAGCGGGTCCTGGGCCAGCGACGTGATCTGGCCGGCGCTGCGCCGCAGGCTGACCAGGCGCACGTCCAGGGCCTGCAGGGCGAGGCCGCTGAGCGGCTGGCCAATGGCTTTGGCGCCCGGCGCCAGCGTCAGGCTGGCGAGGCGTTCCTGGTGCAGTTCATCGAGCGAGCCGTCGTCGGCGCCGTGAAAGAAGCCACGCAGCAGGTTGTAGCGAGCGTCGCGCTGATCCTGCACGATGCGAATCACGCGCCGCATCGGCACGCCGACCAGGGCCAGGGCATGGCTGGCCAGCATCAGCGAGCCCTCGATCGCTTCGGGCACCACCTCGGTGGCGCCGGCCTGCTGCAGCGCTTCCAGATCATGGTCGTCCTGGGTGCGCACAATCACCGGCACCTGGGGCGCGTGGGCCTGGACATGGGCCAGCACCTTCATGGCACCGGGCACTTCAAGATAGGTGATGACCACCGCACTGGCGCGCGCCAGCCCGGCGGCCATCAGCGCCTGCAGACGCGCGGCATCGCCAAACACGACCGAGTCACCGGCGGCGCCGGCCTGGCGCACCCGGTCGGGGTCGAGGTCCAGCGCCATGTACGGAATGCCCTCCTGCTCCAGCATGCGCGCCAGGTTCTGACCGCAGCGGCCGTAGCCGCAAATGATCACATGCTTGGTGATATTGATCGATTTGCGCGCAATGGTGGTCATTTGCAAGGACTGGTGCAGCCACTCGCTGCTGACGAGCTTCATCACGATCGAATTGCTGTACAAAATAATGAAGGGCGTGGCCAGCATCGACAGCACCATGCTGGCCAGGATCGGGTTCAGCAGCGCCGGCGGTATCAGGGCGCTTTTCTGGGCCAGGGTCAGCAGCACAAAGCCGAATTCACCGGCTTGCGCCAGGTACAGCCCGGTGCGCAATGAAACGCCCGCCGTCGCGCCCAAGCCGCGCGCCAGCAGGGTTACCAGCGCGGCCTTGCCCAGCACGGGCAGCGTCACCAGCAGCAGCACCAGCGGCCAGCGCTCCAACACCAGGCGCCAGTCGAGCATCATCCCGATGCTGATGAAAAACAGGCCCAGCAACACGTCGTGAAAGGGCCGGATGTCGGTCTCGACCTGCTGCTTGTATTGGGTCTCCGAAATCAGCATGCCGGCGATGAAGGCCCCCAGCGCCAGACTCAAACCGGCCAGCTCGGTCAACCAGGCCAGGCCCAGGGTGATGAGCAGCAGGTTGAGCACAAACAGCTCTTCGCTTTTGCGCCGCGCCACCAGGGTCAGCCACCAGCGCATCACACGCTGGCCACCGACCAGCAGCACGGTAATCAAGAGCGTGGCTTTCAGTGTGGCGAGCGCCAGGGTCGCGAAAAGCTGCTCGCCGGAGGCCCCCAGTGCCGGAATCAGCACCAGCAGCGGGACCACGGCCAGATCCTGAAACAGCAACACCCCCATGACACGCTTGCCGTGTTCCGACTCCATTTCCAGTCGTTCCGTCATCAGCTTGACCACAATCGCCGTGCTGCTCATGGCCAGGGCACCGGACAGGGCCAGCGCGGTTTGCCAACCCATGTGCCACGACGTCGGCGCCAACAGCGCCAGCGTCAGCAGCGCCGCAGTCGCGCCAACCATGGTGAACAGCACCTGCGAGAAGCCCAGCCCAAACACATGATTGCGCATGGCGCGCAGCTTGGGCAGATTGAACTCCAGCCCAATCACAAACATCAGGAACACGACCCCGAACTCCCCGAGATGGCGCACCCCGTCGGCGTTTTGCGCCAGCGCCAGCGCGTTGGGCCCGATCAGCACGCCCACCGCCAGATAGCCCAGCATGGGCGGCAGTTTCAGGGAGCGGCAGACCACTACTCCCAGCACGGCGGCCAACAGGTAAAGCAGGGTTAGTTCAAG
>JAKFXU010000011.1 GCA_021731215.1 Rhodoferax sp. | reverse complement strand
AAACTACGTTGAAAAGCGCTTCGGTAGGCAGGCTGCTGCTGCGGCGCTTGAATGAATTCATGAGTCAAAACAAAAGTGCAGAAAAAGTGGAGAAACTGACCGGCGTCAAGGGCATGAACGACGTCCTACCGCCGGCTTCAGCGGCGGTCGAATGGCTTGAAGCCAGAGTGCGTTGCTTGATGGCGCGCTACGCCTATCGCAACATTCGCACGCCGATCGTTGAGCGCACGCCCCTGTTCATACGCGGTTTGGGGCAAGTCACCGATATTGTTGAAAAGGAGATGTACTCCTTTGAAGATCGCCTCAACGGCGACCCGCTGACGCTACGCCCTGAAGCCACCGCCGGCGTGGTGCGGGCGGTGGTGGAGCATTCGATGTTGTATGACGGTGGCAAACGTCTGTACTACATGGGCCCGATGTTCCGGCACGAGCGACCGCAGCGCGGGCGTTACCGGCAGTTTGACCAGATCGGTGCCGAAGCGCTCGGCTTCGCCGGTCCTGAGGTCGATGCCGAGCTGATTTTGCTGGCGGTGGCGCTGTGGCAGGAGTTGGGTTTGACTGACGTTCGGCTCGAACTCAACAGTCTGGGTCAACCCCAAGAGCGTTTGCAACACCGGCAAGCCCTGATTGCCCATTTTGAGCAGCATGCGCAGGTGCTTGATGACGACGCCCGGCGGCGCCTGCACAGCAACCCGCTGCGCATTCTCGATAGCAAGAACCCCGCGATGCAGGCGGTGGTCGAGTCGGCGCCAAGGCCGCTCGATTACTTGGGGCCGGCCTCGCTGGCACATTTCAATAGCTTGCAAACCATGCTGGACCTCAACGCGGTGGCGTACACCGTGAATCCGCGCCTGGTGCGCGGCATGGACTATTACAACCTCACGGTATTCGAATTCACCACGGATCGGCTGGGTTCGCAGGGAACGGTGTGCGCGGGCGGGCGCTATGATTATCTGGTTGAGCAGTTGGGAGGTAAACCGGCGCCCGCCGTGGGCTGGGCGCTCGGGGTGGACCGGGTGCTGGAACTGATTCGGGAGCAGGGCTTGGGCGCCGTGGAGCCGACGCTGGACGCCTATGCGATCGTGCCCGAGGTTGCCGCCTTGCCGCGGGTTCTGCAGACGCTGCAAGCGCTGCGGGCGGCCGGCCTCAGTGTTCAAATGCACGCCGGTTCGGAGGCGGGCATCATGGGCAGCATGAAATCCCAATTCAAGCGCGCCGATGCCAGCGGCGCGCGCTACGCACTTGTTTTCGGGGCTGACGAGATGGCGAAAAATCAGGTGACGGTCAAATCACTGCGTGATGGCAGTGGTGCGCAAATGACGCAATCACTGGCGAGCGTTGCCGACTGGGCGCCCACCCTACAATCGCGGACTTAATTCAATATTCTCATGGCAAAACATCTAGACCTCGAAGAACAAGAGCAGCTCGACCAGCTCAAGCATTTTTGGAAGCAATACGGCAATGCCATCACCTGGGCCTTGATTGTGGTGTTGGGTGCATTCGCGAGCTGGAATTTCTACCAGTATTGGCAGCGTTCGCAAGCAGTGCAGGCGGCTGCCCTGTATGACGAAGTCGAGCGGGTCGTGAAGTCGGCCGATGCGGCAAAAATTGACCGCGTTTTCGCCGACATGAAAGACCGCTATGGCTCCACCACCTATGCACAGCAGACCGGGTTATTGGTGGCCAAACAGTATTACAGTGGCGGCCAGCTTGAAGCGGCCAAGGCGGCGCTGGTCTGGGTGGCGGACAAGGCATCAGATCAGGGTTATCAGGCGATTGCCAAGTTGCGTCTGGCCGGGATCTTGATGGAGTCCAAGGCGTTTGATGAGGCTCTGCAGCAGTTAAGCGGATCGTTTCCCGCTAACTTTGAGGCCTTGGTGGCCGACCGCAAAGGAGATATTTTCTTGTTGCAAGGCAAGACGGCAGAAGCCATTGCCGCGTATCGGATCGCTTTCAAGAAATTCGACGAACGGACCGAGTACCGGCGTTTGGTGGAGGTTAAATTGAATTCGCTGGGCGTCGATCCACAGGGCGGCGGCGAGGCGGGTAATGGCGTGGCAGCGCCGGAAGGGAAAAAGTGAAGCTTGATGTTCTTTTGACTGCTACCACGCGGGTGGCACCCGTTCTTGTCGTGCTGGCTTTAATGGTCGGCTGCGCCAGCGGGCCGGAGAAGCCCAAGCCGGCCGAGTTGGCGCCCAATGCAGGTCTGTTGGGCGTGCGCCTGGCGTGGACGGCGAAAGTGGGTGCGATTGATTTCCCGCTGGAGGTCAAAGTCAATGGCAATACGGTGGCGCTGGCGAGTTCGGACGGCGTCGTCGGCGCGTTTGACGCCCGCACTGGCGCTGAGCTGTGGCGCACCAACGTGGGCAGCCCGATTGCGGCCGGGGTTGGCAGTGACGGTCAGTTGGCGGCGGTGGTGACGCGTGGCAACGAACTGATTGTGCTGGACGGCGGACGTGAGATTTGGCGTCAAAAACTGTCAGCGCAAGGTTTTACTGCCCCGCTGGTGGCCGGCGGGCGGGTCTTTTTGCTCGCCGCGGATCGTTCCGTAACGGCTTTTGATGGCGGCTCCGGGCGCAAGCTCTGGACCCAGCAGCGCCCAGGCGAGTCCTTGGTGCTGCGTCAGGCCGGCGTTTTGTTGGCGCTCGGCGATACGCTGGTGGCGGGCTTGTCGGGCCGTCTGGTCGGCATCAACCCGTCCAGCGGTGCCATCCGCTGGGAGGCCCCGATCGCGTCCCCGCGCGGCACCAATGATATTGAGCGGCTGGTTGACCTGGTCGGGCCCGTCAGTCGCGCTGGCGAGGTGGTGTGTGCGCGTGCGTTTCAAGCCGCGCTTGGCTGTGTCGACACCGCACGAGGCGCCCTGCTGTGGACCAAGGCGGCCTACGGTTCGGTCGGCGTGCAGGGTGATGACAAGCATGTTTTCGGCGTCGAGGGCGATGGCAAACTGGTGGCCTGGCGCCGCACCGATGGTGAGCGCGCCTGGGTGTCAGAGCGCCTGCGCTACCGCGGCCTGACTGCGCCCCTGGTGGTTGGGCGCTCGGTGGCGGTAGGCGACGACACCGGGCTGCTTCATTTGCTGTCGCGTGAAGATGGTTCGGCGCTGACGCGCGTGGCCACCGATGGTTCGGCGCTGGTTGCAGCGCCGGTGTTGGCGGCCGGAACGCTGGTGGTTGTCAGCCGTAGCGGTGGCATTTTCGGCTTCCAGCCGGAGTAAGTGTCGGGCGCCCAATAATGAAACCCGTTCTGGCCCTTGTCGGCCGCCCCAATGTTGGTAAATCAACGCTTTTTAATCGGCTGACCAAGTCGCGCGATGCCATCGTGGCCGATTTCGCCGGGCTGACCCGAGACCGTCATTACGGCAATGGCAGACAGGGCAAACACGAGTACATCGTGATCGATACCGGGGGCTTCGAGCCCGATGCCGCCAGTGGCATCTTCAAGGAAATGGCCAAACAGACGCGCCAGGCAGTGGCCGAAGCGGATGTCGTCATCTTTGTGGTGGATGCCCGCGAGGGCATTTCGGCGCAGGATCACGAGATCGCCAACTACCTGCGCCGTCTCGGCAAACCCTGCGTGCTGGCGGCCAACAAGGCAGAAGGCATGCTGGCGGGCGCGCAACTGGTCGAATTTTTTGAATTGGGTCTGGGTGAGGTACACGCCGTTTCCGCCGCGCACGGTCAGGGCATCCACACGCTGGTGGAACTGGCTTTGGCGCCACTGCATCTGGAGCAACCGGACGAGACCGAGCAGGAGCGCGAGCCGGGCGTCATCAAGCTGGCCGTGGCCGGGCGTCCCAATGTCGGCAAATCGACGCTGATCAATACCTGGCTGGGTGAAGAGCGCCTGGTTGCCTTCGATTTGCCGGGCACGACGCGCGACGCGATTTGCGTGCCGTTTGAGCGCAACGGTCAAAAATTTGAGCTGGTCGACACCGCCGGCCTGCGCCGCCGTGGCAAAGTGTTTGAGGCGATCGAGAAATTTTCGGTGGTCAAAACCTTGCAGGCGATTGAATCATCCAACGTGGTGTTGCTGCTGATTGATGCCACCCAGGGGGTCACCGATCAGGACGCCCATATTGCCGGCTACATTCTCGAAAATGGCCGCGCCGTGGTGCTCGCGATCAACAAATGGGATGCGGTCGATGAATACCAGCGCGAGCTCGTGAAACGTTCGATCGAGACCCGATTGCCGTTCTTGAAATTCGCCGCCATGCACCTGATATCGGCGACCAAAAGGCAGGGCCTGGGGCCGCTGTGGGCGTCCATCGCCCAAGCCTACAAGGCGGCCAACTGCAAGATGTCGACGCCGGTATTGACGCGCTTGCTGCTGGAGGCGGTTCAGTTCCAGAGTCCCAAGCGGTCCGGCATGTTTCGACCGAAACTGCGCTATGCGCACCAGGGCGGCATGAATCCGCCGGTGATCGTGATTCACGGCAATTCACTGGAGCACGTGACCGCCGCTTACAAGCGCTATCTGGAAGGGCGTTTTCGCAAGGAATTCGACCTGGTGGGCACGCCGATGCGCATCGAGATGAAAACATCAAGCAACCCCTACGCCGACAAAGACACGGCCTAGAGCTATGGCCCCCACGCTTGTCACTTCGTGTACTGCGCGAGGCCTTGCAGGCCGCGGCTCGCGAGACGCTTCGCCTCTGTCGCCCGTCCAAGCCTGCTCAAGCAGGTTTGGAGCCGCGGGCTCCAGCCCCTCGGGGGTCTCTATTTCGGTGGGGCGGCCCGGCGCGGCGGCACAGCGCGTGAGTGTCACCAATTTTATTGCGGGTTTGCGCTCGTCCCTGGCGCGAGAATCCACTTTGCTGTGGTATCGTCGCCGCTTCATTAATTTTTGAACACGGAGAATATCGTGAGCAACAAAGGCCAATTGCTTCAAGACCCTTTTCTCAACGCTTTGCGTCGGGAACATGTACCGGTCGCCATTTATCTAGTCAACGGAATCAAGCTGCAAGGTCAGATTGAATCTTTTGACCAGTATGTCGTGCTGCTTCGCAACACGGTCACCCAAATGGTCTACAAACATGCGATCTCCACCATTGTGCCGGGGCGCGCCGTCAACTTTTCAAGCAACGAGGGTGACGAGCCTGCCGCCGCCTGATCGTCAGGCTGCACCCACCCTGCTGGTTGGGGTTGATTTCGGATTGCCTAATTTCGATGGTGAGCTCAACGAGTTGGGCTTGCTGGCGCAGACTGCGGGCTTGAATCCGGTGGCCCGGCTGACCTGCAAACGCAAGGCGCCGGATGCGGCCCTGTTCGTGGGCAGCGGCAAAGCCGATGAAATCAAATTGCTGGCGGCTCAACTGGGCGCCGTTGAGGTTCTTTTTGATCAAAGTCTGAGCCCGGCGCAGCAGCGCAATCTGGAGCGCCATCTTGAACTGCCGGTCAATGACCGCACGCTTTTGATTCTGGAAATCTTCAATCAAAGAGCACGCAGCCATGAAGGCAAGCTGCAGGTTGAACTGGCACGCCTGCAGTACCTGAGCACGCGTCTGGTGCGGCGCTGGTCGCACCTGGAGCGCCAAAGTGGCGGCATTGGCATGCGCGGTGGTCCGGGTGAAACCCAGATTGAGATGGACCGCCGCATGATTGGCGACAATATCAAAAAAATCAGGGAGCGCCTGGTAAAAGTCAAACGCCAGCGCCAGACCCAGCGGCGTCAGCGCGAGCGACGCGACGCCTTCAATATTTCACTGGTGGGCTACACCAACGCCGGCAAATCCACTCTGTTCAATGCGCTGGTCAAGGCCCGGGCCTATGCGGCAGATCAGTTGTTCGCGACGCTCGACACCACCACCCGCCAGCTCTATCTGGGCGAAGCCGGGCGTTCGGTTTCGCTGTCGGACACGGTTGGTTTCATTCGCGATTTGCCGCACGGCTTGATTGACGCATTTCAGGCCACCTTGCAGGAAGCGGTGGATGCCGACCTGCTGTTGCACGTGGTGGATGCTGCCAGTCCGAATTTTTTGGAGCAGATCGCCGAGGTGCAGCGCGTGCTGGGTGAGATCGGTGCCGCCGATGTGCCCCAGGTACTGGTGTTCAACAAACTTGACGCACTTGAAATGGAGCGGCGCCCCTTGCAGTTGCAGGATACTTTTGACCTCGATGGGGTGGCCACGCCACGGCTATTTCTGAGCGCCAAAAATGGCGAAGGCCTGCAGGCTTTGCGCCAACACCTGGCGCACCACGTGAGTGCGGGCGTGGTGCCCGGAAAAGATGGGGGCTATTTCCCAGAACATCGTGAGGTGCTGCCCTGATTGGGCACAATCCGGTAACGATTCACAAGAGAAGAAGAAATGAAACTTCATTTACCTACCTTTCGCTGGGCAGTCTTGCCAGAACGGGTCCGAGGAATGTTCAACCTGAACGATCCGCGCTGGGGCCGCAGCGACGACAAGCCCGATGAGGGCGGCAAGGCCGAGCCTGAACGCCCGGATGCCGATGCGCCGCAGGCGCCACCCCCCCGGGGCAACAACGTGCGCGATCACAGGCGCGGGCCCAACCAGGGGCCGCCCGATCTCGACGAGTTGTGGCGCGATTTCAACCGCAAACTCGGCGGTTTGCTGGGTGGCGCGAAAAACGCCGGCCGTGGCAACTCCGGCGGCGGCATGGGGGGCGGCAATGGCTCGGGTGGCGGTTCTGGCGGTGGCTTTCAACCCGATATGAAGAGTGCCGGCATCGGTGTCGGCCTGATTGTTGGCGTCGTGATGCTGATCTGGCTGGGCACTGGCTTCTTCATTGTGCAAGAGGGCCAGCAGGCCGTTATCACCCAGTTCGGAAAATACAGATCTTCGGTCGGTGCCGGTTTTAACTGGCGTCTGCCCTATCCGATCCAGCGCCATGAATTGATCTTTGTAACCCAGATACGCTCGGTCGATGTGGGGCGCGATACGGTCATCAAGGCCACCGGTCTGCGCGAGTCAGCCATGCTGACCGAGGACGAAAACATCGTCGAGATCAAGTTCGCCGTTCAGTACCGTCTGAGCGATGCACGGGCTTTTCTGTTCGAGAGCAAAAATCCCGCCGATGCCGTGGTGCAAGCGGCAGAAACCGCTGTGCGCGAGGTGGTGGGCAAGATGCGCATGGACAGCGCCCTGTCGGAAGAACGCGACCAGATTGCAATCCGGGTGCGTGCCTTGATGCAAAAAATCCTGGACCAGTACAAGGTGGGGATCGAAGTGGTCGGCATCAACTTGCAGCAGGGCGGCGTGCGTCCGCCCGAGCAGGTGCAGGCGGCGTTTGACGATGTGCTCAAGGCTGGACAAGAGCGCGAACGGGCCAAGAATGAAGCGCAGGCCTATGCCAACGACGTGGTGCCGCGTGCCGTCGGTTCCGCCTCGCGCCTGAAGGAAGAAGCCGATGCCTACAAGGCCAGAATCGTGGCGCAGGCGCAAGGTGACGCGCAACGCTTCAAATCGGTGTTGGCCGAGTATCAGAAAGCGCCCCAGGTTACCCGCGACCGCCTGTATGTGGACGCCATGCAACAGGTTTACAGCAACGTCACCAAGGTCATGGTGGATTCCAAACAGGGCTCCAACCTGCTGTATCTGCCGCTCGACAAAATCATGCAGATGACCGGGCCGGGCGCCGACGCATCTGCGATGACGTCAGCAACTGCCGTGCCCGCAAGCACGCCGGCCGTCCCGACCCCTGATGCGCGTGCCCGGGATGTCACCCGTACGCGTGATCGCGATTCACGCTAGGAGCCCAGAATGAACAGGCTAGGTTTTATTTTTTCAACTTTGCTGGTGGCGCTGGCGCTGGCCAGTTCGATGCTGTTTGTGGTCGATCAGCGGCAGTTTGGTGTGGTGTACGCACTGGGGCAGATCAAGGAGGTCATCATTGAGCCCGGTCTGAACTTCAAGCTGCCGCCGCCGTTTCAGAACGTGTCCTACATCGACAAACGGCTGTTGACGCTTGACAGTACCGACGCCGAGCCGATGCTGACCGCCGAGAAGCAGCGGGTCGTGATCGACTGGTATGTGCGCTGGCGGATTTCCGAGCCGTCAGAGTACATCCGCAATGTCGGCACCAATGAAGCCGCCGGCGCCAGCCAGCTCAATCGTGTGGTGCGCAATGCCTTCCAGGAAGAAATCAACAAGCGCACTGTGAAAGAGCTGCTCTCGCTCAAACGCGAGGCCTTGATGGCCGACGTCAAGAGCGAAGTGTTGGCGCAGGTGCGGGGCGCCAAGCCCTGGGGCGTGGACGTGATTGACGTGCGCATCACGCGGGTTGATTACGTGGACGCGATTACCGAGTCAGTTTACCGGCGCATGGAGGCCGAGCGCAAGCGCGTGGCCAATGAGTTGCGCTCAACCGGTGCGGCCGAGGGTGAAAAAATCCGCGCCGATGCTGATCGACAGCGCGAAGTGACGGTGGCCAATGCCTACCGCGATGCCCAGAAAATCAAGGGCGAGGGTGATGCCGAAGCGTCGCGCATTTATGCCGAAGCGTTTGGACGGGATGCACAGTTTGCCAAGTTTTATCGCAGCCTGGATGCCTACCGAACCAGCTTCGGCAAGAAAAGTGATGTCATGGTGGTTGATCCCTCGTCGTCGGAGTTCTTCGATGCCCTGCGGGGCAATACTTCACCGGCATCGTCCAGAAAATAAAAAAGTCGGTTTGACTATCGAGACTCTCTGGCTGGCTCTGGCCCTCGTTCTGGTGATCGAGGGCCTTTTTCCGTTTTTGTCCCCAACCGGCTGGCGCCGCCTGTTCCAGCAGGTTCTTCTGCTCAATGACGGTCAGCTGCGTTTTTTCGGAATGTGCAGCTTATCTGCCGGGGCGCTGTTGATTTGGTTGCTGCTGTGACCATTGCGGCGCTCCGAGCCCGGTAAAATCAACGTTTTAACAGCCCCCCAAATTCACATGTCTGCTTGGGTCCTGCCGGATCATATTGCCGATGTCTTGCCGTCTGAAGCGCGGCACATCGAGGAACTTCGTCGCGACTTGCTGGACATGGCGCGTTGCTATGGCTATGAGTTGGTCATGCCGCCGCTGCTGGAACATCTGGAGTCGCTGCTCACCGGGGCCGGCGAGGCACTGGACCTGCAAACTTTCAAACTGGTGGACCAATTTTCCGGGCGCATGATGGGCCTGCGCGCCGACAGCACGCCGCAGGTGGCCCGCATTGATGCGCACTTGCTCAACCGCCTGGGCGTCACCCGTTTGTGCTATTGCGGCCCGGTGCTGCATACGCGCCCGGGCGGGCCCCGCGCGACACGCGAGCCGCTCCAGTTTGGTGCCGAAATCTATGGCCATGCCGGGCCCGAGGCCGATCTGGAAACGCTGCTGCTGGCACTCGATTGTCTCAAGGTAGCCAAGGTGCAAACGCCCAGTGTCGATTTAGCCGATGCCCGCATCGTCCGGGCGCTGCTCGAAGGCGTGTCGCTCAGCGCCGGCCTGGCTGAGCAGATTCATGTGGCACTGGCCGCCAAGGACAGCAGTGAGTTGGCGGCGCTGACCCAAGATTTTCCACCGTCCGCGCGCCAAGGCCTGCTGGCACTGGTTCAGCTTTATGGCGACGAAAAGGTCTTGCTGGAGGCCGAAAAAATACTCCCGCCCTCATCCGCCGTGCGTGCGGCCCTGTCGAATTTGAAGTGGCTGGCCAGCCATCTTGACGCGGTCAATGTGACCTTTGACTTGGCTGATTTGCGCGGTTATGCCTACTACACGGGGGCCCGATTTTCGATCTACAGCCAAGGGGCCTGTGATGCGCTGGTGCGTGGCGGGCGCTACGACGAAGTAGGCGCCGTGTTTGGCCGCAACCGCCCTGCCGCAGGCTTCAGCCTTGATGTCAAAGCCCTGGTGGGCGCGCTGGCAGCGCGCCCCTTGCGCGCGGCGGTACGAGCGCCCTGGCGCGAAGCCGCTGACTTGGGCGCAGCCATCGCATCCTTGCGCGCGCACGGCGAGACGGTCGTGTGTGCCTTGCCGGGGCATGAGAGCGAAGTTGATGAGTTCCACTGCGATCGCGAGCTGATTCAGGTCGCCGGGCAGTGGGTCGTGCAAGCTATCCGAACAGTGAAATGAACGTAAAAAATGAATGCAACCAAAGGACGTAACGTCGTGGTCGTGGGTACCCAGTGGGGTGACGAGGGCAAGGGCAAGCTGGTCGACTGGCTGACCGAGAGTGCCCAGGGCGTGGTGCGCTTTCAAGGCGGCCACAACGCAGGCCACACCTTGGTCATCAATGGCGTCAAGACCGCCCTGCACCTGATTCCCAGTGGCATCATGCGCGCCGGGGTCAAGTGTTACATCGGCAACGGGGTGGTGCTGTCGGCGGCCAAGCTGTTCGAGGAAATCGAGGGTCTCGAGAAGGTGGGGGTCGAGTTGCGTTCGCGCCTGCGCATCAGCGAGGCCTGCCCGCTGATTTTGCCGTTTCACGCCGCGCTCGATGTGGCCCGCGAAGCGGCGCGCGAGAAGGGTGGCAACGCCAGGATCGGCACCACCGGGCGCGGCATTGGCCCCGCTTATGAAGACAAAATTGCCCGCCGGGCGCTGCGCGTGCAGGACCTCAAATACCCCGAGCGCTTTGCACGCAAGCTGCATGAATTGCTGGATTTGCACAACCACGTGCTGACCACTTACCTCGGTTCGGCCGCCTTTGATTTTGGTCCGACGCTCACGCCTTACATGCGGGACGGACAAGTGCAGTTCCAGCCGGTGTTTGATGAGGCCATGCGCCACGCGGAATTGCTCAAGCCCATGATGGCTGATGTGTCGCGCGAACTCAACGAAGCGCACCTGAGCGGCGCCAACCTGCTGTTTGAGGGCGCCCAGGGCACCTTGCTCGACGTGGACCATGGCACCTACCCTTATGTGACGTCGAGCAACTGCGTGGCCGGCAATGCGGCTGCCGGTTCTGGTGTCGGCCCCGGCCTGCTGCACTACATCCTGGGCATCACCAAAGCTTATTGCACGCGGGTTGGCGGCGGCCCGTTCCCGACTGAACTGGATTGGGAAGTCGAGGGCACACCGGGCTATCACATGAGCACCATCGGTGCCGAAAAAGGCGTCACCACCGGTCGCAGCCGTCGCTGTGGCTGGTTCGACGCGGCGCTGCTCAAGCGCTCGGCCCAGGTCAACGGCTTGAGCGGTCTGTGCATCACCAAGCTCGATGTGCTCGATGGTCTGAAGGAACTGCAGTTGTGCACCGCCTACGAACTGGACGGCCAGTTGGTTGACATTCTGCCGATGGGGGCGGATGACATTGAACGCTGCAAACCGGTCTATGAAACCATCGCCGGCTGGAGCGACAGCACGGTCGGCGTGACCCAATATGACAAGCTGCCCACCAATGCCCGTCTGTACCTGCAGCGGATTGAACAGGTCACGGGGGTGCCGATTCACATGGTGTCGACCAGCCCGGACCGTGAGCACACCATCATGTTGCGCCACCCCTATCTGGCCGATTGAATTGACTATTAATTCAGGAGCAACATGATGTTGACGGAAGACGGCAAACACCTGTACGTGAGTTACGACGAATACCACAACCTGATCGAAAAGCTGGCGATCAGGATCTACCAGTCAGAGTGGCAGTTCGATACCATTTTGTGCCTGGCGCGCGGTGGCATGCGTCCGGGCGACATCCTGTCGCGCATTTTCGACAAACCGCTGGCCATCATGTCGACCAGTTCCTATCGTTCGGATGCCGGCACCGTGCAGGGCAATCTGGACATTGCGCGCTTCATCACCACGCCCAAGGGGGAGATCGCCGGCCGGGTATTGCTGGTGGACGATCTGGCCGATTCCGGCCTGACGCTCAACGCTGTCATCAAGCAGCTCAAAAACAACTACAAACCGATTAGCGAACTGCGCAGCGCCGTGATCTGGACCAAGGCCATGTCCACTTTCACTCCCGATTATTCAGTCGAATTCTTGCCGACCAACCCCTGGATTCACCAGCCGTTCGAGAGCTACGACGCGCTGCGTCCGGAGCAGTTGATTCAGAAATGGCGCGTTTAGATGAGGCCCCCACGCTCCCCGCTGCGCGTGGTTCGCTGCCCCCCGGGGGGGCGCATTGCGCCTTGGGGCGGCCCGGCGGCGCAATAGGATGGTGTTGACCATGACCGACCCCGCGACGGCACTAATCCATCACCCGTACACGCCGCCGGCGGGCTTCTGTGCGCCGCAACCAGGGGTGTTCAAGGCGTCCACCGTCATTTTCCCCAGTGTGGCCGCCATGCGCCACTTCGAGTGGAAAGACAAAACCGCCTACACCTACGGCCTGCACGGCACCCCCACCACTTACATGCTGGAAGAACGCCTGTGCACGCTCGAAGGCGGGTTGCAATGCCTGCTGCTGCCCAGCGGGCTGGCGGCCATTGCCAATGTCGCGCTGTCGTTACTGCGCAGCGGGGACGAAGTGCTGATTCCGGACAACGCCTACGGCCCCAACAAGGTGCTGGCCGAGGGCGAACTAAAAAGTTGGGGCATCAGTCACCGCTTTTACGACCCCCTGAATCCGCTCGATCTGGCCGCCAAAATCAGCCCGCAGACGCGGCTGGTCTGGTTGGAGGCAGCAGGCTCGGTGACGCTGGAGTTTCCCGACCTGTGCGAGTTGGTGCGGGTGTGCCAGGCGCGCGGCGTACTGACGGCACTGGACAACACTTGGGGTGCCGGCCTGGCCTTTGCGCCGTTTGACCTGACGCCCGGTTCCAACCCCGCCTTGGGAGCTGACATCTCGGTGCATGCGCTGACCAAATACCCCAGCGGTGGTGGTGATGTGCTGATGGGCAGCGTCATCACGCGCGATGCGGCGCTGCACATGAAGCTCAAGCTCACCCATATGCGCTTGGGGCTAGGCGTGGGCGCCAACGATGCCGAGGCCGTGTTGCGCTCGCTGCCGAGCCTGGCGCTGCGCTACCGGGCGCACGATCAAGCCACGCGCGAGCTGGCGCGCTGGTGCCAAACCCGTTCCGAATTTTCCCAGGTCCTGCATCCGGCCTTGCCGGATTCGCCCGGCCACGGGCATTGGCGCGCGCTGTGCCAGTCCGGGTTGGGCGCAGCGGCCGGGCTGTTCAGCGTGATCTTTCATCCGCGCTACGGCCAACACCAGATTGATGCGTTTTGCGACCGGCTCAAGTTGTTCAAGGTGGGCTATAGCTGGGGCGGGCCCATGAGTCTGGTCGTGCCCTATGACCTGGCCGCCATGCGCAGTGGCTGGCCCGCGCACTTGCAGCCGGGCACGCTGGTGCGCTTTGCGGTCGGGCTGGAAACGCCGGCCGATTTGCAGACCGATCTGGCCCAGGCACTGCAGGAAACCTTGACCTGAGTCAGTGTTTTCCTGAATGGTCAGGGGGCGGACTGTTCGATAAAGTGCTTCCATGGACCCAATCCCCGCACCTTATGTGCCACCACCGTCCGAGGCGCCGCGCAAGGAAATCGTCGACCTGCGCCTGAGTGACCCATTGCGCTGGTTGTTGCTCGGCGGGCGTGATCTGGTGGCTGCGCGGGGCATCAGCATTTTCTATGGCGTTTGCTTTTGGGGCATGGCGCTGCTGCTGGGGGCCGTGTTTCGCAACAAGCCCGAATACGTCATGTCGATCGCCTCGGGCTGTTTGCTGGTGGGCCCGTTTCTGGCAATGGGCGTCTATGAGATCAGTCGTCAACGCGAAAGCGGTCGCGCCATTGATCTGGGCGCGTCCCTCACCTGCTGGAACACCCATTGGCGCAGCATGGGCCTGTTGGTGCTGGTGCTGCTGGTGCTGGAGTTGCTGTGGGGTCGGGCCTCATTGGTGGTGTTTGCCGTATTTTTCAACACCGGCATGCCGTCCACCACGGGTGTCATCAAGGTCATCTTCAACCCGGAGAACTGGGATTTTCTGGCGGTTTATCTGTTGATCGGCGGCGTCTTTGCCGGGCTGGTTTTCGCGACCTCGGTGGTATCCATTCCCATGATTCTGGATCGCGACACCGACGCCATCTCGGCCGCCATTACCAGCCTGCAGGTGGTCTTTGGCAATGTGGCCGTGATGTTGCTATGGGGACTGATGATCACGGCGCTGGTGGCCGTGGCGCTGATTCCCTGGGGTCTGGGGCTGTTGTTCATCGGCCCCTGGCTGGGACACGCGAGCTGGCATGCTTACCGCGGTTGCGTGCGCTGGCTCGATCAGGATGCGACAGCCGCAGCGTCTTGAAGCAAGAAAAACTGCCCCCCATTTGCCAAGCATGGGGCATGGAATGGTAAAGTCCTCCTAACAACTTGAAAGCACACCTTGGCAACACCCAATTACGGATACGAGAAACGTCAGAAAGAGCTGGCGAAGAAGAAGAAAAAAGAGGAAAAACTCAAGCACAAAGCCGAACGCAAAGTCGGAGAAGGTGCTGAGGACAGTGCGCCGGATGGCAATGCCGCCTCCGAAGCGCCAGCGCCAGACACGGACACCCCTGCGCAACCCTGAGTCTGCGCACTGCGGTCAGGTTTCAGGCACAGCAGCGCGCCGCCAGTCATTCTGGCTTGGTGCTGGCCAGTTCCCCAAGAATTTGTTGAGCTAATAGTTGCATAGCCCCCATCGAGTGATTTTTCGGGGCTATTTCTTTTGCCTGTTCAAACTGCTGGAAGTTGCGCCGCATCGACTGCAGATACACCGGATCGTAATGCTGCGTCAGCAGCGCTTGCACCACCGGCTCAATGTTTCCCGCCCGCACCAACGCTTGCCAACCTTCGATCACCGCCTTGCCGCGGAACTCGGTCAATAGCTGCAGACGGTGGCAGAAATGCTCAAGGTCACGCACAAAAAAGTCGTAGTCTTGCAGCAGCAGGGCGACCCGCTCGGCATCGGCCAGCACCAGGTTCAGGCAAGGGCTTTGGCGCATGGCCTCGATCAGCGCGGTGGGAACCGCCACATTGCCCACTTTCTTGCTTTCACTCTCGATGAACACCGGACGCGTGCGGTCCAGGCGCCGCAACGCGTCCCATACCAGGGTGTCAAAGCGCTTTTGCGTGGGCTGTGCCAGCCCCGGTATGGCGCCCAGCACCGAGCTGCGATGGTTGGCCAGGGCCTCCAGATCGATCACCTGCGCGCCCTGCGCCGCCAGTGCCTGCAGCAGGCGGGTTTTGCCGGAGCCGGTGGTGCCGCAGATCACGCGCCAGTCGATACCGCTCACCCAGCGTGGAATATCCTGCAGCACCGCCGCCCGAAACGCCTTGTAGCCGCCTTCGAGCAGGGTGACGCGAAAACCGATCTGGTCCAGGATCAGCGACAGCGAGCCGCTGCGTTTGCCGCCGCGCCAGCAGTAGGTCAGTGGTTTCCAGTCCTTGGGCTTGTCGATCACCTCGCGCTCGATGTGCGCGGCAATATTGCGCGCCGCCAGCGCCGCCCCGCGCTTTTTGGCCTCGAAGGCATTGACCTGCTTGTACAGGGTGCCGATAGCGTGGCGTTGTTCGTTGTTGAGGGTGGGCCAGTTGACGGCGCCAGGCAGGTGGTCCTCCTCGTACTCGCCTTCGCTGCGGGCGTCGATGACGGCGTCAAATTCATGCAGCCGCGCAATAACTTCGACCGCGTTCAGGGTGGTCAGACTCATTGCAGCAGCTTTTTCAGTTCCGGCCACACGTTGTCCAGCATGATGGGCTGAGCCTCTTCCCGGGGGTGAATGCGGTCGCTCTGAAACAGCGCGGTGCTGTCCGGCAAGTCGGCGACATTTTTTAACAAGAACGGCACCAGCGCCGCCTTGTTGCTTTTGGCTACGGCGGCAAACAGGGCGGCAAAGCGCGCGGCATGGTCTTGGCCATAGTTGGGCGGTACCTGCATGCCGATCAGCAGCACCCGGGCGCCGGCTTTTTGGGCTGCCTGCGTCATCTGGTTCAGGTTGTCCTTGGTCAACTGCAGCGGCAGGCCGCGCAAGGCGTCGTTGGCGCCGAGTTCGATAATCACATGGGTTGGCCGGTGCTGTGCCAGCAACCCGCCCAGGCGCGAACGCCCACCGGAGGTGGTGTCACCGCTGCTGCTCGCATTGATCACGGTGACCGGCAGTTGCTCCGCCGCCAGCCGTTGTTCCAGCAGGGCGACCCAGCCGCTGCCCCGTTTAAGGCCATACTCGGCGCTCAGGGAGTCACCTATCAGCAGCAAGGTCTTGGGTTTTAGGGTCGTTGTTGCCTTGGATGCCGCTGCGCCGCTAGCCATGGGTGATATCCCCGCCACAGCAGCCAGTACAGCAGTCGCGATAAAGTGTCGTCGATACAAAGAAAGCCTCATGTCTGATTCAATTATTTCCGTGGAACACGTTTTTAAGTCGGTGACCGATTCCACCGGCACCCTCGACATTTTGCGCGATATTGATTTTGTCCTGAATGCGCGCGAGACAGTGGCCATTGTGGGCGCCTCCGGCTCTGGCAAAAGCACGCTGCTGTCGATCATTGCGGGGCTC
>JAKFXU010000434.1 GCA_021731215.1 Rhodoferax sp. | reverse complement strand
CCACCACCACGGTCACTTCCTTGCCGCGACGCACGGCCTCGCGCAGCAGGTCCATCAGCTCGGAGTCGGTGCCGGTGCGGTAGATGGTCTGCTTGATCGCCAGCACCTGCGGGTCATGCACCGCTTCGCGCAAAAACGCCAGGACGCCGCCAAAACTCTCAAACGGCTGGTGGATGAAAACATCGCCCTGCTTGAGCCGCTCAAAGAACGATACCCCGGGCGTGAGCTGGGTCGGATAACACGCCTTATAAGAAGGAAAGCACAGTTGCGGTGCATCTACCAGATCGACCAATTGAGTCAATCGAACCAGGTTGACGGGCCCGGGGACACGGTACAGGGCCGGGTCCGGCAAATCGAATTGTTTGAGCAGAAAAGCTGAAAGATACTCAGAACACCCGGCCGACACCTCCAGCCGCACTGCCTGGCCAAAATGGCGGTGTTGCAGGCCCTGGCGCAGGGCGGTGCGCAAGTTCTTGACATCCTCTTCATCGACCGCAAGATCAGAGTGGCGGGTGACCCGAAACTGTGAAAACTGTCCAACCTCGCGGCCAGGAAACAATTCCGCCAGATGTGCGCGGATGACGCTCGACAGCGAGACAAAAAAGTCAGCGCCTCCAGCCAGCTTGTCGGGCATGCGGATCATGCGCGGCAACACGCGCGGCACCTTGACAATGGCAATGTCGTTTTCCCGCCCGAACGCATCGCGCCCGCCCAGGCGCACGATGAAATTGAGCGACTTGTTGGCCACTTGCGGAAACGGGTGCGACGGATCCAGCCCGACCGGAAGCAACAAGGGACGGACTTCACGCTCGAAATACTGTTTGACCCAGCGCCGCTGTGCCCCATTGCGCTCGCCATGAGCGACCACTTTGACACCTTGCCTTTCCAGCGCGGGCATCAAGTCATCGTTGTACAGCGCGTACTGGCGCGCCACCAGGGTGTGCGCGGCATCGGCCAGGCGCTCAAACGATTCGACCGTGAATTGACCCTTGTGGTCTTGACGCTGGTTCGCCACCAAATGGGGTTCGGCCCTGACCTCAAAAAATTCGTCCAGATTGGAAGAGACAATGCACAGGTAACGCAGGCGCTCGAGCAGGGGCACGTCCTTACGGTAGGCCCAGTCCAGCACCCGTTCGTTGAACGCGAGAATGCTGTGGTCGCGATCAAGCAGCGCCACACCTGGAAAAGCCTGTGTCAGTTGCAACTGACGAGAGGAAGAAGGCATGACGTTGCGGACCCGTATATTACAAATAGATGACTGATTGTTTACCGGTTTAATGACAGTCGTGTGACAGCCGCTGCTTGCTGCCACCCCTGCATTGGTGTGACCGTGAAAGAAAAGCATTGTCTATCGGCACGGTGGGCCTGCGCCCCTCACAGCGTCACCAATCGATCACCCGTTTTTCACATGGGTGTCACAGTGCGTCCCTATCGTTCGGTAGCGAGCCATCTTTTCGCTTCGAAACACCCAGGAAACCACCATGATCGATCAAATCGACTTCAACGATGAAAACTCCAACACTAGCGCCAACCCGAGCTTCGACTCGGTGCTGCAGGCCCGCCTGAGCCGGCGCGGTCTGCTGCGCGGCAGCGTCGGCACCGTGGGCACTGCCATGCTGGGTGGCCTGGGCGTTGCGGCCTGCGGCGACGTCGCTGCGGCGCCCGCCGCCACGCTGCTGGGTTTCAGCGCCGTGGCCAAGAGCCTGGCCGATACCGTGACCGTGCCGGCCGGCTACACCGCCAGCGTGATCTACGCCCTGGGCGACCCGCTCACGGCCACCACCCCGGCCTACAAGAACGACGGCACCGACACTGACTTTGAGAACCGCGCCGGCGACCACCATGACGGCATGG
The DNA here is from genome assembly GCA_021731215.1 of Rhodoferax sp. Classification (GTDB taxonomy): domain Bacteria; phylum Pseudomonadota; class Gammaproteobacteria; order Burkholderiales; family Burkholderiaceae_C; genus Rhodoferax. Next base: position 15,055 of record JAKFXU010000434.1, on the reverse strand, counting down.
AATGGTTCGGCCTGGATGCCAGCGGCAAGCCTTCCACCTCCGCTATCGAGCGCGGCCTGCTGGCGGTCAACCATGAAGCGACCACCGATGAGACACTGACTTCTTTCTTCATCCACGCCAATGGCGGCACGGCCACGCTCCCGCGCCCGGCGGTCGAAGTGGACAAGGAAATCGCGATTCACGGTATTTCGGTGGTCGAGGTCAAGAAGACCAGCGGCAAGTGGGCCACGGTGCAAAGCTCGGCGTTCAATTTCCGCCTCACGCCCCTGAGCGACATCGAGCTCGCCGGTCCGGCGCGCGGCAATGCGCTGCTGGTCACCAAGTACTCGACCAGCGGCACCCGCACCCGCGGCACGCTCAACAACTGCGGCACCGGCAAGACGCCGTGGGGCAGCTTCCTGACCGGTGAGGAAAACTGGGCTGGCTACTTCTTCCGCAACAGCACCGACGATACGGCGCGCAACAATGACAAGAGCGTCACTGCGCTCAAACGCTACGGCCGCAACCAGGGCGCCGCCTCGCGCCATGGCTGGCAGACCGGTGGCACGGCCGACAAGTACGCGCGCTGGGACAATAGCAAGCTCGGCACCAGCACCGACGGCAGCGACGACTACCGCAACGAGCTCAACACCATGGGCTACATCGTTGAGATTGACGCCTACGACAAGACCCGCACCGCCAAGAAACGCACCGCGATGGGCCGTTACGCCCATGAGAGCGCCTCCTTCAGCGTCCCGGCGGTCGGCAAGCCGCTCGCCGTCTACATGGGTGACGACGCGCGCAACGAGTACATCTACAAGTTTGTCAGCGCCGCCAACTGGGACGCCGCCGATGCCAGTCCCATCAGCGCCATGGCCACCGGCGACAAGTACCTCGACAGCGGCAAACTGTACGTTGCCAAGTACAACAACGACGGCTCGGGCTTGTGGCTGGAACTGTCCATCAGCAACCCCACGATTGCCAGCTATGGCGGCTATGTGTTTGCCGACCAGGCCGACGTGTGCGTCAATGCCCGCATCGCCGCCGACGCGGTGGGCGCCACCAAGATGGACCGTCCCGAGTGGAGCGGTGTCAACCCAGCCAATGGCGAGGTCTATTTCACGCTGACCAACAACAGCAACCGCCGCGTCGAGCCCGCCAGCGCCAGCCAGTTGGCCCCCGACAGCCCCAACCCGCGCGTTTACACCGACATGAAGAGCGCCACGGCCCAGAACGGCAACCCCAACGGCCACATCCTGCGCATGAAGGAAGGCGCGGCCGGCTCCGCTGCCACCAGCTTCACCTGGGACGTGTACGCCTTCGGCGCCCAGACGGACGCCGATGCCGCCAAAGTCAACTGGTCCAATCTGACCGGCGATCAGGACTTCTCCAGCCCCGACGGCCTGGTGTTCAGCCCCTACACCGGCATCATGTGGATCCAGACCGACGACGGCGCCTATACCGACGTCACCAACAGCATGATGCTGGCCGCGCAGCCGGGCCAGGTAGGCGACGGCGGCAAGAAGACACTGAGCTACACCAAGACCGATGGCAGCACGCTGAGCGTGGACACCTACGTCGGCAAGGCCCCCACGGCCAATACGCTCAAACGTTTCCTGGTCGGTGCCAAGGATTGCGAAATCACCGGTCTGTGCGAGACGCCCGACGGCAAGGCCATGTTCATCAACATCCAGCACCCCGGTGAGGGCACCAAGATGGCCGACATCGCCGACCCGACCAAGTACACCAGCCAGTGGCCCAGCAACGCCGGTTACGGCGCCGGCAAGCGGCCCCGCACGGCCACCATCGTCATCACCAAGAACGACGGCGGCAAGATCGGCACCTGATGCGTTGACACCTCAGCTCACAATAAGAAGTTGATCGCGGCCCTGCCGTTTGCCCGGTTCCTGCAAGGGGATCGGGCTTTTTATTGACCCCTCCGTGGCAATATAGATGGCGATAGTCGCCGGAAACGCAGGAGGGCACTGCCCTGGCAACCGGGGGTGCCCAGATGCAAATCCGAGATAACAATGGCGGTACCAAATCATCGACATCGACGGCTGTGCAGCCGCTGCTCCACGGCCCCATGGCGTCGAAGGCCACCCGCATTACATCCCCAGGAAATGTTTGCGGTAACGGGGAGGCAAGTCATTGATGCGCATCAGCATCGGAAGATCAGCCGTATTGAAATCCGGATCCCAGGCGGGCGCTCCCAGAATTTTGGCGCCCAGGCGCAAATAACCTTTGATCAATGCCGGGGGATCTACTGCCAGGCTGCTGTCCAATTGGTCAACTGGCAGCGGCAGGCGCGGGTGCACATGGTGTTCGATAGGCGCCAGGTGGCTCTGTTTGAGCTGGTGCCAGATGCTGGCTGCCACGTCACCGCTAACAATGCCGTTATGCAGCATGGGAATGCTGGCGCAGCCAATCATGGTGTCGAGTTTGTTGCGCACCATGAACTCAGCCAGCGCACCCCACAAGGTCATGATCACCCCGCCGTGGCGATAGTCACGATGCACGCAACTGCGCCCGAGTTCGACCATGCGCTCGCGCAAGCTGCGCAGACGGGTCAGGTCAAACTCGATATCGCTGTAGGTACTGCCCACGCGCCGGGCTTGCGCTGGTGTCAGAACCCGGTAGGTTCCCACCACCTCCCTGGTGAGTTGATCGCGCACCAGAAGGTGCTCGCAGTAGTTATCGAACAAATCAACATCGTGCCCGGGCAAGGTTGTATCCAAGCGGGCGCCCATCTCGTCAGCGAAGACCCTGAATCTCAAGCGCTGCGCTTGCCGGACTTCGTCAATGTGCCTGGCCCACGAAACCGCAAGACCGCCGCGCTCAATCGGCGGGACTGGCGCTTGACTCAAGCCGTGGCGGCGTGCATGAAATCGGTGAAGCAAGCCCCCGGGCAAGGACACCGGGGACAAGGGGAAGGTAGGGTTTGGCAGTTCTTTCATTGCTCTCTCCTGGTTAGTTGCGTTACCAGATAGTGGCCGCCATGCGTGACAACGCTGTGGCAACTTCATGGCATTTACGTGACAGAGGAACTGGAGCCCGCCATCAGCCATTCCCGCACCTGGTCCGCAACCCAATGACCGTCGTCCAGCGGCAGATCGTGCCCGGCGCTTGCATGGACGTGCAGGGGGCACTGCCAATGCCTGGCCAGTGCTCTGGAGCATTCAACAGAGACCAGATGATCCTGCTCGCTGGCCAGCACCAATGTAGGCGCAAGAGGCTTGACCGCCGGCGCGCGAAAGCGGGCGGCGGCGATCAGTTGTCGCAGTGCGTTGGCGCGCGAGACCGGGCATTGCTGGCGCAGCGCCAGCCAGCGCGGTAGCACCGCGTCGGTTGCCAGGTTGCTCGTCATGCGCAGCACTGTGCGTTCCCACACTTCAGGCGCTGCGCCCAACATAGCCAGCCTCAACAAAGCGCCATAGTTTGGGGGCCGAAGGCGCTGATAAAACGCACTGAAGGGTCGCATGCTGGTGTTGATGAGCACATTGGCGGCCACTTCCTGCGGATGGGCGTCGGCCCAGGCCGCCGCGACCATGGCGCCCAGCGACATGGCCAGCAAACCGTAGGGTGGCTCAATGCCGCGCAACGCGAGCTGAGCCCGACAGTGAGCCACCAGGTCCTGGACGCGCACAGGGCTGCACTGCTGATACAGACGGCCGTTACCCGGCAGGTCCAGCGCCACCACCCGGCTGCCGGACAGAGCGTGTTGAAATTGACCAATGAAGCCGCCCCAGTGCCTGCGCTCCCGGGTCAGCCCACGCAGAAAAATCCAGGCGTGCAGGTCGCTGTTCACGGCGCGTCAGTACCAGTCCTGCAGCGCCTGCGCATGGTGCGAGGCACGAGTTTCGGCGCGAGGTAGCCAAAGCGGGTGGCCGCAGGCCGCGCGCGACAAAAAGTCCAGTAACAACTGGTGCTGGCGCAGCACGCGCTGCTGCCGGTGCTCAATCAGGGGATTGAAAATGCCGTGGCGCGAGAACAGTTGGCGTGGATTCTTCTTCACCCATAGCCAGGAGCCCATTTCCAGCGTCAGCGGCAGAAATACGCAGTGCGGCTGCACACAGGATTGCAGGTACAAGTGGTCCCACAGGTCACCGTGCGCCAGGTACTGCAGGCTTTGGGGCTCGATGGTGTAACGGTGGTGGCTGTGCGACTGGACAAAGATACTTTTGAGCGCGTGCATCTCTGCCAGGTGAGCGATCGGTGCGCGCGTGTGGGCATAGGGAAACCAGATGCGGTCGCTGCTGCCAAAGCCCGAATGACAATCCACGCACAGGCTGAAGTCGCGCGTCAGCAATTCGGTCGTCACCACGTCGCACACCGCCTGACTCTCCATCTCCATGGGTTTGGCCTTGGGGCCACGGTACCAGGGCAAGCCGGCGCTGAGCCGCTGCCCGCCCACCAAAAATGGCACCGGCTCCCGTGCCTCCACCGGTGCGTTACGCATCAGGTCCACGCCATTGGGGTTGGCCCGGGTGCCAAGCGCCATGCCGCCGGGGTTGACGATGGGCATAAAAATCAGGCGGACCGATTCAAGCTGCTTGTGCAGTGTGCTGTCCCATTGCAGGCGCATGACCAGGCTTTGCAGATAGGTAATCACGACGCCAGCACCGATTCGCTCCAGGCCATGAACGCCGCCGAAATAGCCCACCGCAGGCACATCGCGCGCTGGGTTGCCCAGTGTGATGACGTGAACCGGGTAGCTGCCGCCACCCGGCAAGTTCACTTCACAGGCAACGCGTGATTCGAGCCGGCCTGCGCCCAACTCAATGATGCGTTCCAACGCGACCAGTTCAGGCAGTTTAGCCAGGGTCACATTGGCCTAACGAGCGTGGGTGCAAGACCGTCAACATGGCCGTGAAGCATACAGGCGCTGCGGCCGCGAATGCAACATTTGAGCGTGCCGGCGTCGTAATTTTGCACTGACACGAAGGTGTCATATAAGGCGCGTAACTTGAGTAGCTAGCAACTTTAGGGCTGCAAGCTCTCACACTATGTTACACAAAGCCGCCTTCTTTCGCGTCATGGCCATCCCGGCCTGCATGGTCTGGGGCGTCCTCGAATTCCTTGCTTTGCAGCGTTCCCGTTTTCAGATCCGACGCGCTCACTTTTAACCATGCGCCCGGCGTCATGAGCATTGCCAGATTGACTTCTTTGAGCGGCCTGCGTCTTAACGGCTTCCCGCTTGTCAAGCTGCTGCGATTCATGGCTGAATTGATCAGGGGTGGTCTGGTTTTGTGGTTGTACTTTCCGCAGCTTCACCGGGACGACAAGCTCCAGCAAATTCAACGCTGGGCCAGGAGGGTGTTGCTTATTTTGGACATTGAGGTCCAGTGCGATGGGCCGCCGCCCACTGCCTGCGCTGGGCTGGTGGTGGCCAATCACCTGTCATGGCTTGACATTCTGGTCATCCAGTCGCTGATGCCCGGCGTGTTTGTCGCCAAAGCCGAAGTTCAGCGCTGGCCGCTGGTCGGTTCGATGGCGCAGGCATGTGAAACTATCTTTGTAGAACGTTCGTCACCGAGGTCTACCCGAGCGATGGTTGAGGGCACGATCAAGGCGTTCAAGCAGGGTTATTTGGTGGTCGCGTTCCCGGAGGGCACGAGCGGCGATGGCTCTGATCTGGCGGTCTTTCATTCCAACATTTTTGAAAGTGCGATCAAGGCCCAGGCCGACATTCAACCGGTGACTTTGAGGTATGTTCATGGAGCTACCGGTTTGCCCACTGATGCCGCACTTTTCATCGGTAACATGACGCTGGTGTCTTCGCTTCGAAAGGTGATGGCAAGAACCACGATCAGAACCCATGTGCACATTGGAGAGCGCATCTATTCACAGGGTCAAACCCGAAAATCGCTGGCCAATCAAGCCCATCAGAGCATTCGTGGGCAGTTGGCACGTCATCGTCATCATGGCTTCGATTGAAACTCGTGAGCATGCAAGGCCGCTCGCAGTTGTGGCAACAGGGCCTGCATCGCCACCCGACCGGCCTCGATCGCCCGCCGGCGTGCGCTGAAATCGGAGCTCGCCACACCAACCAGGGCGGGACGCACCACCAGGTCGGCTTCACGCAGCTCAAAGGTGTTGATGCTTTTGCCCATGATGGAGAAGGTTTGCAACAGAATCTGCAGGGTGTCGCTGGCGGCATTGCCTTCCGGCGCGCTGGAAATATCGACAGCGACGATCAATTCCGCCCCCATTTGCCGGGCGTAGCGCACCGGCACCGGCGACACCAGGCCGCCATCCACATACTCACGCCCCGCTATTTTGACGGGCTGAAACAGGGCCGGTACAGCGCTGGAGGCACGCACTGCCGTGGCCGTGTCGCCACGCTGAAACAACACACCCTGGCCGCTGTTGAGATCGGTTGCCACAATGCCCAGGGGCAGGGGCATGTTCTCGATCAGACGCCCATTGACCTGCGCACTCACGTAGCGCGCCAAGGCCTCGCCGCGCAACATGCCGCGACTGAAAATGGGCAAGGTCCAGTCGGCAAAAGTGGCTTCTTCCATGGTTTGGGCCACTTGCTGCAACTGGGCTCCGCTCTTGCCGCTGGCATAGAAGGCCGCCACCAGGCTGCCGGCCGAGGTGCCGACCACCAGATTGGGGCGAATACCCGCCTCTTCCAGCACCTGAATCACCCCAATATGCGCAAAGCCGCGGGCCGCACCGCCGCCCAGCACCAAGCCTAGTTTGGGCGCTTTCTTGGGCACTGCCGGCGGCGCAGGAGGCGCCTCAGGTGAGGCCGGCGGCAGCGGCCCGGACGCACACCCGGCCAGCCACAGCGCCGCCAGCAGCAGGGACAGGCGCCTGAAATTCATTTGAGTAAAAGTCATTTGTTGCGAATGATTCGCGTTTGTGTTAATATCAAGCTACCATTTTTTTGGAAGGAAACGACATGTTCAAGAAACACATCCCACTGGCCTGCGCCATTTTGCTCGGCTGCACTGGCGCCATGGCGCAAGAGCAGGTGCTCAACCTCTACTCGGCCCGCCACTACGCTACTGACGAGGCACTGTATACCGCCTTTACCAAATCCACCGGCATCAAGATCAACCGCGTGGACGCGGACGATGCCGGTATTCTCGCCCGTCTCAAGGCCGAAGGCGCCGCTTCGCCGGCCGATGTGATTTTGCTGGTTGACGCTGCGCGTTTGACGAAAGCCGATGCCGATGGCCTGTTCCAGCCCGTCAAATCCAAAACGCTCAATGATGCCATCCCCGCCCACTTGCGTGCCCAACCAGGTGCCGACGGTGGTGTCACCTGGTTTGGATTTTCCACCCGTGCCCGGGTGATGGTGTATGACAAAGTCAAAGTCAAGCAGGAAGACATTGACACCTACGAAGAGCTGGGAGATGCCAAAAATAAAGGCAGGGTATGCATCCGCTCTGGCTCGCATCCCTACAACCTGAGTCTGTTCTCCACCATGATGGAACACATTGGGGAAGCCAAAACAGAGTCTTGGCTCAAAGGCATGGTGGACAACATGGCCCGTGCACCCAAGGGCGGCGACACGGATCAGATCAGGGCGGTTGCCTCGGGCGAATGCGCTATCGCCGTGACCAACACTTACTACCTTGCACGTCTGATGCGCTCGAACAAGCCCGAAGACCAGGCCGTAATGAAAAAAGTCGGGGTCGTGTTTCCCAATCAGTCCAGTTGGGGAACTCACCTGAATATTTCCGGCGGCGCGGTGGCCAAGCACGCCAAGAACCGCGATAACGCCGTTCGATTCATGGAGTACCTGGCCAGCCCATTCGCACAGAACTACTTTGCCAATGGCAACAATGAGTGGCCCACGGCCAAGGGCGTGGCTGTCGATAACGCTGCCCTCAAGAGCATGGTCGGAGCCGGCTTCAAAAGCGAAACCATTCCGCTCACCGCTATCCTGAATAACCAAGTCAAGGCACAGCAGATGCTGGACCGCGTCGGCTTCAAATAAGACAGTCGCTGCAACGGGGGCTGACAAGCAGGGGGGCGCCGTCCATCGGCGCCCCCCTGCTTGCTCTAGTGAATTTTCCGACGGGCCGCCCCTAGGCTCTGAACCGCTTGGCGGTCAGCCCCGCGAGGGAAAATTAGTCCCCGCAGGGGGCAACGCAGCACATGCGTTATCGGCCAAGGCCGATCCCGGGGAAGTGGCAAGCGTGGGGGCTAGTCTGCCGTCGCTTCTTGCGCCATGGGTTTGGGCTTGCCCTCGCGCTTGGGCAGGGGCTGAATATCAAGCAAAACCTCGGTCTTGCTTTCATCCTTGTCATCCAGGTCCACCGTCAGGCGGCCGCCGTCAATCAAGCGACCAAACAGCAGTTCGTCGGCCAGCGCGCGCCGAATCGTGTCTTGAATCAAGCGCTGCATCGGACGCGCGCCCATCAGCGGATCGAAACCCTTCTTCGCCAGGTGTTTGCGCAGTTTGTCGGTGAAGGTGACGTCCACCTTCTTGTCGGCCAACTGGGCTTCCAACTGCAGCAAGAACTTGTCGACCACCCGCATGATGACGATCTCATCGAGCGCCTTGAAACTCACCACGGCATCCAGGCGGTTGCGAAATTCCGGGGTGAACAGCCGTTTGATGTCGACCATCTCATCGCCCGCTTCGCGCACATTGGTGAAACCCATGACGGTCTTGTTCATGGCCTCGGCACCGGCGTTGGTCGTCATGATGATGATGACGTTGCGGAAATCGGCCTTGCGTCCGTTGTTGTCGGTCAAGGTGCCGTGGTCCATCACCTGCAGCAGCACATTGAAGATGTCCGGGTGCGCTTTTTCGATTTCATCGAGCAACAGCACGCAGTGCGGCTTCTTGGTGATGGCTTCGGTCAGTAGACCACCCTGATCAAAGCCGACGTAGCCCGGTGGCGCGCCAATCAGGCGGCTCACCGCATGACGCTCCATGTACTCGCTCATGTCAAAGCGAATCAGATCAATGCCCATGATGTAGGCCAACTGCTTGGCGGCCTCGGTCTTGCCGACCCCGGTCGGGCCGCTGAACAGAAAAGCGCCAATCGGCTTGTCGCCCTTGCCCAGGCCCGAGCGCGCCATTTTCACGGCCGAGGCCAGCATGTCGATCGCCTTGTCTTGCCCGAACACCACGTTCTTGAGGTCGCGCTCCAGCGTCTTGAGCTTGCCACGATCGTCATTGGAGACATTGGCCGAGGGAATGCGGGCAATCTTGGCCACAATTTCCTCAACCTCGGTCTTGCTGATGATCTTCTTGCGTTTGGACGGGGGCAGAATGCGTTGTGCCGCGCCCGCCTCGTCAATCACGTCAATCGCCTTGTCCGGCAAATGACGGTCATTGATGTACTTGGCGCTCAACTCCGCCGCCGCCTGCAATGCCGCCACCGCGTACTTGACGTTGTGATGCTCTTCAAAGCGGGATTTCAGGCCTTTGAGGATTTCCACGGTCTGCTCGATGGTGGGCTCGACCACATCGACTTTCTGGAAGCGGCGCGACAGCGCCGCGTCCTTCTCGAAGATGCCGCGGTATTCGGTAAAGGTAGTGGCGCCAATGCATTTGAGCGCGCCGGAACTCAGGCCCGGCTTGAGCAGGTTCGACGCATCCAGCGTGCCGCCGGAGGCCGCACCGGCACCGATCAAGGTGTGAATTTCATCGATGAACAAAATCGCATTGGGCTTGTCCTTGAGGGACTTCAAGACGCCCTTGAGTCGCTGCTCGAAGTCGCCCCGGTATTTGGTGCCGGCCAGCAAGGCGCCCATGTCGAGCGAATAGACCATCGATTCGGCCAGAATTTCGGGCACGTCCTTCTGCGTAATGCGCCAGGCCAGGCCCTCGGCAATGGCCGTCTTGCCGACGCCAGCCTCACCCACCAGCAGCGGGTTGTTCTTGCGACGGCGGCACAAGATCTGGATCACGCGCTCGACTTCGTACTCGCGCCCGATCAACGGGTCAATCTTGCCATCCTTGGCCAACTGATTGAGGTTCTGCGTGTACTGCTCCAGCGGCGATGTTTTCTCATTTTTCTCCGCCCCGCCCTCTTCACTCTCGGCCGCACTCTCGCCCGCTTTGGTCGGCTCGGGCGGATCGCTTTTCTTGATGCCGTGCGCAATGAAGTTCACCACATCGAGGCGCGTCACGCCCTGCTGATGCAGGTAGTACACGGCGTGCGAGTCCTTCTCGCCAAAGATCGCCACCAGCACATTGGCCCCGGTAACTTCCTTCTTGCCGCTGCCGGTGGATTGCACATGCATGATGGCACGCTGAATCACGCGCTGAAAGCCCAGCGTCGGTTGCGTGTCCACATCGTCTGAACCGGCCACTTGCGGCGTGTTGTCCTTGATGAAGTTTGCCAGCGACTTGCGCAAATCGTCAATATTGGCCGAGCAGGCCCGCAGCACCTCGGCCGCGCTGGGGTTGTCCAGCAACGCAAGCAGCAGGTGCTCTACCGTGATGAACTCGTGACGCTGCTGGCGCGCCTCGACAAACGCCATATGAAGGCTGACTTCCAATTCTTGGGCAATCATGTGATTTCCTTTTTAGCCTTGCTGTGAGGTTTGACTGTAATCCGATTTCAATATCATTTCTCCATACATGCCATCAACTGCCTAGAAATCAACCGGCTCGCTGATGCATTTCAACGGGTGGCCGGCCTTCGCTGCCGCATCCAGAACCTGATCCACCTTGGTGGCCGCCACGTCGCGCGAGTAAACGCCGCAAATTCCTTTGCCGTCCAGATGGATCTTGAGCATGATTTGGGTTGCCGCCTCCAAATCCTTGCCAAAAAATTCCTGGATCACCACTACCACAAACTCCATGGGCGTGTAGTCATCATTGAGCATGACCACCTGGTACATCTGCGGCGGCTTGGTCTTCTGCGTTCGCCGCTCAAGCACCACTGAGCCGCCACCGTCCCGCTCGGGTTGATGAACCGGCGCGACGGCGGGAATTACAGGAAATTTGGTTGCCATCATTTCATTCTATCGGGGGTACCGAAGCGCTGCAGCGCCAAAGCACATTGGCGACGGTTTGGCCACATTCAAGCAGTACCAAGAAAAAACCGCTCAAAGCCAGCAAGCCAGAGCGGTTGAGGCGCCGGCGAGTTCTGAACTCACCGGCTGCAGTCAAACTGCAATTACATATTTTCAATCATGACCTGGCCGAAGCCAGAACAACTGACTTGTGTTGCGCCCTCCATCAAGCGGGCGAAGTCGTAGGTTACCTTCTTGCTGTTGATCGATTTTTTCATCGAACTGATGATCAGGTCAGCCGCTTCTGTCCAGCCCATGTGACGCAGCATCATCTCGGCCGACAGAATCTCGGAGCCCGGGTTCACATAGTCTTTACCCGCGTACTTGGGTGCGGTGCCGTGCGTGGCTTCAAAACAGGCCACGGAGTCAGACAAATTGGCACCCGGTGCAATGCCAATACCACCGACTTGGGCGGCCAGCGCGTCTGACACGTAATCGCCATTCAGATTCAAGGTGGCAATCACGCTGTATTCGGCCGGGCGCAGCAAGATTTGCTGCAGGAATGCGTCCGCGATACTGTCCTTGACAATGATTTCCTTTCCCGTTTTCGGGTTCTTGAACTTGCACCAGGGACCGCCGTCAATCAACTCGGCGCCAAACTCTTTTTGCGCCAGCGCGTAGGCCCAGTCACGGAAGCCACCTTCGGTGTACTTCATGATGTTGCCCTTATGAACAATGGTCAGGCTGGGCTTGTCGTTGTCGATCGTGTACTGCAGGGCCTTGCGCACCAGGCGCTCGGTGCCCTCGCGCGAGACCGGTTTGACGCCAATGCCCGAGGTGTTCGGGAACCGGATCTTGGTCACCCCCATCTCATCTTGCAGAAATTTGATTATTTTCTTGGCCTTGTCGGACTCGGCCTCGAACTCGATCCCCGCATAGATGTCTTCAGAATTTTCGCGGAAGATCACCATATTGGTCTTGTGCGGCTCTTTCACCGGGCTGGGCACGCCGTCAAAGTACTGGATCGGGCGCAGGCAGACATAGAGGTCAAGCTCCTGGCGCAAGGCCACGTTCAAAGAACGAATACCGCCACCGACTGGCGTCGTCAGCGGGCCCTTGATGGAGACAACGTAGTCGCGCAGGACCTCCAGGGTTTCTGCCGGCAGCCAGACATCGGGACCGTACACATTGGTGGACTTCTCGCCGGCATAGACCTCCATCCAGTGAATTTTCTTCTTGCCGCCATAAGCCTTGGCCACCGCTGCATCCACCACTTTCAGCATCACCGGGGTGATATCCACGCCAGTACCATCGCCTTCAATGAACGGGATGATCGGGTGATCAGGCACGTTGAGTGACATATCGGCATTAACGCTGATTTTTTGGCCTTCTGAGGGAACCTTGATGTGCTGGTACATGGGCTTAAGTCTCCGTTGATTAATTCAATTGACGTATTTTTTGATGCCGAACCCCCGAAAATCCCCTGTTTCAGGCTGGTTTGCAGGCGCCGTGGAATTCTAGTCGCAAATAATTACTGTTTTCTGTCAACCAGGGGCTCGCCCACCCCGTTACAGACAGGCCTTCCAGAAGTATGGGAGGAAATTTTTTACTAATATCTCTACCTCAAGGAAATTGGAAATGAACAAAATTCTCGCCGCTTTGGTTGCTGGTCTCTTCGCTGCCGGCGCTTTCGCGCAAGCCACTCCCGCAACGCCTGCCAAAGCTGCTGCGCCTGCCGCCGCTGCCGTTCCCGCCTCTGCCCCTGCCAAGGCTGTTGCCGCTACCCCGGCGACACCCGCTGTTGCAGCCGCTCCTGCTGCTCCCGCCAAGGCTGAAGCCAAGGTAGATGCCAAAGCTGAAAAAGCTGCTGCTGCCAAGAAAGCCAAAGAAGAAAAAGCTGCTGCCGCCAAGAAAGCCAAAGAAGAACAAGTTGCTGCCGCCAAGCCCGTTGCCAAGAAAGAAGAAGCCAAGAAGTAATTCTTGACGCCTTGAACAAAAAAGCCCGCTTACGCGGGCTTTTTTTTGTGGCTCAAACGGTTTGACAAATGCGTCAGAATATTGCCATGAAATACATTGCTATCGGCCTACTGGGCTTGGCCACCGCTCTGGGCAACGCAAGCCACGCCCAAAACGCGCCGCAGATGGATTTGCAACGCATCAGACTCACGGCCGGCATGCACCTGATCGACGCGCAAGTGGCGGCGTCCCCTGAGCAACGGTCTACCGGATTGATGTTCCGCCAGGACATGCCGCCGTCAGAGGGCATGTTATTCGTCTTTGAACAAGCCACCGTGCAGTGCTTCTGGATGAAAAACACGCCGCTGCCCCTGAGCGCCGCCTTTGTGGCGGACGACGGCCGCATCGTCAATCTGGCCGACATGAAGCCCCACAGCACCGATTCGCATTGCTCCACGCAACCGGTGCGCTACGTGCTGGAAATGAACCAGGGCTGGTTCGGCAAGAAAGGCATCAAACCCGGCTTCAAGCTCGGCGGCAAGCCGTTTGAGACCCGATGACGAAGAAATTTTTGTAAGCCGGTGCGGCCGGCCAACCCGGACCGCGCGCCGAATCGACACAAAAAAGCCACCGCAAAAGGGTGGCTTTTTTTGTTGCCGCGAACAGCTTCAGTCGAAATTGGCTTCGGCAAAGCGCCAGTTCACCAGTTGACTGAGGAAGGTTTCGACATATTTCTGGCGCAGGTTGCGGTAGTCGATGTAATAGGCGTGCTCCCACACATCCACCGTCAGCAAGGCTTTGTCGGCGGTAGTCAGCGGCGTGCCGGCAGCGCCCATGTTGACAATGTCGACCGAACCGTCGGCCTTCTTGACCAGCCAGGTCCAGCCGGAACCGAAGTTCGCCACGGCAGACTTGACGAAGGCTTCCTTGAACGCCGCATAAGAGCCCCACTTGGCGTTAATAGCGGTCGCCAGTGCGCCGCCAGGTTCGCCCCCGCCGGCCGGCTTCATGCAGTTCCAGAAAAAAGTGTGATTCCAGATTTGGGCCGAATTGTTGTAAATGCCGCCGCTGGACTTCTTGATGATGTCCTCCAGCGTCATGCTTTCAAACTCGGTGCCCTTTTGCAGATTGTTGAGGTTCACCACATAGGCGTTGTGGTGCTTGCCATGGTGGTACTCCAGTGTCTCTTGGGAGTAATGCGGCGCCAGGGCGTCAATGGCAAAAGGCAGGGCGGGCAGGGTGTGTTCCATGATGTCCTCGTGAGTTTGTTGTTCGGAATAGCAGATTGTAGAAACTTTGCTCAAGGCAGGTCCGCCACCGTCAAATCAACCGCGCCGTCAGCAAGGGTGGCCCGCAGCCGCTGGCCAGGCCGGGTTTGGCGCACACTGGTCACGGTTTTGCCGTCGCGGTCGCTCAGCCAGGCATAGCCGCGCTGCAAGACCAGGCTCGGGTCCAGCAAACCCAGGCGCAGCGCGGCGCGCTGCAAGCGCTCGTCCCGGCGCTGCAGGCCGCGCTGCAGGGCGTCCGGCAGCGTGCTCTGCAGTCGCTGCAGCTCCAGTTGTTTTTGTTTCAAAAAATGCAACGAAGAAGATTGCAGCCGCTGCGCGCTGGCGGCCAGGCGCAAGTGTTGCCGCCCGACCAGCGCCGACGGTCGGCCCAGTCGGGAGGCGGTCAAATCAAGCCGCTGACCCTGCTGATCAATGGTGCGCAACACCGCATCCTGCAAGCGACGCGACACGCCATCGATCGCACCGAGCCAGAGCTCGCGCGGCTGCGCCACCAGTTCGGCCGCCGCCGTGGGGGTCGGTGCCCGCAGGTCGGCCACAAAGTCCGCCAGGGTGAAGTCGGTCTCGTGCCCGACACCGCAGACCACGGGGACCGGACTTTGCGCCAGCTGGCGCGCCAGTTGCTCGTTATTGAAGGCCCACATATCCTCGATTGAGCCGCCCCCGCGCACCAGCAGAATCACGTCAATCAGCGGGCCGACAGCACTGGCCTTGCGCCTGGTTTTCTTGCCTGCCTCAGGCGCCCGCTCCGCTGCGCCAGGGGCTAGAAGATATAGATTTGACAAGGCCTGCATCAACTCCTGCGGCGCATTGCTGCCTTGCACCGAGGCCGGCGCGACCACCACCGGGATGTGGGGCACGCGTCGCTGCAAGGCCGTCATCACATCATGCAGGGCGGC
>JAKFXU010000223.1 GCA_021731215.1 Rhodoferax sp. | reverse complement strand
AAGGTGGGCTTCACCGAGGTGATTGACGGCGAACATGACGATCTCGTGGAAATGCAGGCCGCTGGGCACCGCCAGTCCGAAGAAGTGCTTGATCTGACTGGCCGCGATCAGACCGGCCGCGCCGGCGGTGAAGCCGAGAATGACGGTGTGGGAGATCAGGTTGACCAGCGCACCCAGGCGCGCCAGCCCCATCGCCAACTGGATCGCTCCGGCCAGCAGGGTGAGGGTCAGCACCAGGCCGATGTAGTGCGCACTGCCGGGCGGCGCCAGCGGGCTGACCGAGGCGAACACGACGATCGAAATCGCCGTGGTCGGGCCCGACACCAGATGCCAGCTCGAACCCCACAGCGCCGCCACCACCGCCGGGATCATGGCGGCGTACAGACCGTATTGCGGCGGCAGCCCGGCGATGCTGGCGAAGGCGACCGCCTGGGGCAACACAATCAGGGCGCCGGTGAAGGCGGCAAATAGGTCGAGCTTGAACGAGCCAGCCGTGACGCGCGGCCACCAGCCGAGGAACGGGAACCAGCGCGACAAGTCCGTGGTGCCAATCATGGTGCAGTCAAAGTCGCCGCGCCCGGCGCCGTCACCGCATCGGATGCGGCTGGCGCCAATAGCTCGCCTTTGCCCTCAGAACCGAGCCAGCGGTAGATCGCGGTCAAGGCCTGCTCTTCGGTCGGGAAAATGTGCTTGGCACCGATCAAATTGAACAGACCGGTTCGATGCATCACGTCGAGAACCTGCTTCTTGAGCCCGGAAAACACCAAGGTAATTCCGCTGTCGCGCAGGCGCTCCACCAGGTGACGCACCACCTCTTCGCCCGAAGCATCGATCTGGTTGATGCCGTTGCCCACCACCAGCAGGTATTTGACCTGCGGCTTGTCGGCCACTGCCCCCAGCACCGCTTCTTCAAAAAAAGGCGCGTTGGCGAAGTACAGCGCGTCGTCAAAGCGCAGGGCGATGACGTTCTGGCTGGTTGGCAATTGCGCATGGAAGAGGACATCGCGCAAGCTGCCGTCCGGGTGACGGCCGAGTTGTGCCACGCGCGGTTTCATGGTGCGGTACAGATACAGCAGAATCGCCAGGGCGGCGCCCACCAGAATGCCCTTGTCCAGGTGCGGTGCCGCCAGCAGCGTCACGACGAAGGTGGTGAGGGCGACCACGCCGTCGGCCCGGCTGGCGCGCCAGGTGTGCTTGAGCGCCGTGGGCGTGATCAGACTGGTGACGGCTAGCAGAATGATCACGCCCAGCGTGGCTTTGGGCAGGTGGTAGAGGTAGGGCGTCAGGAACAGCAGGGTACCCACCACAAAAAGACCGTTGAATACCATGGCAAAGCCGGTCTTGGCGCCGGCTTGCAGGTTGATGGCCGAGCCGGTGAAGGAACCGCACGCCGGATAAGACTGGAAGAAGGCACCGCCCAGGTTGGCCATGCCCTGGCCGATTAGTTCCTGGTTGGGCTCGATGCGCTGCTTGGTCTTGGCCGCCAGCGCCTTGGCCATGGCGATTGATTCCATGAAGGCCACCAGCGCGATCACGATAGCCGCTGATAGCAGTGCCAAAATGCCGTCGAGGGTGATCGTGGGCACGCGAAAAGCGGGTAGCCCCTGGGGCACCTTGCCAACGACATCGCCTCCGCCAATCAGTTGAAGTTCGCCTTTTTCAATTTTCTTGATACGCCAGGGTCGACCATCGCTTTCGGTGCCCACAGGGAGTTGCCCGGCCAAATGAAGCGACACGCCGCCGGCTTGGGACTCCAGGGGGCGCTCGAAGCGCAGGCGGTTGATGGCACGCAGTCGGTCCTTGTTTTCAACCAGCAGGTCAGACGCATCGATCTGCATCACGTGGACCTGATGGCGCAGTTGCGCCGCTGCGCGCGGATCGGTCGCCTCAAGCGTGCGCAGCCGGGCGCTAGCGGCGCTGGCGTCTGCGGCCAAGGCCTTGGCGCGCATATCTGCCTGGGCGTAGGCAGCAACAAGTTCGCGCGCGCCGACGTCGGCGATGCGATCAACCCCGGCACTGGTCTTGTGCTCGAAGCTGAGCCACTGGCTGACCACAATGGTCACCACCACGGCAATCAGCACGCTGAGCTTGGACACCAGGGCAATGCGCTTGAGTGCCAGCATCAGGAACAGGGCGAATGCGGCCATCGCCAGCGTCGGCAAATGGGCCTGCGGCAGGTAGCCCAGCATCTCCCACATGTCCATCAGGAAGGAGTCGCTGCGGCCTTTGGGAATGCCCAGCAGCATGTCGAGTTGCGACAGGCCAATGATGACCGCCGCCGCGTTCATGAACCCCAGGATCACCGGATGTGACACGAAGTTGATGATCGTTCCCAGCTTCAGGGCGCCGAGGGCGAGCTGGATGATGCCCACCATCAGAGTCAGCAGCAGCGCCAGGGCGATGTAGTCGTCCGAGAACGGCGCCGCCAGTGGCGTGATGGCCGCCGCTGTCATCAAGGAGACGATGGCCACCGGCCCGGTCGCCAACTGCCGCGACGAGCCCCACAGCGCCCCGAGAATGGCGGGCACAAAAGCCACGTAGAGGCCGAAGTGCACGGGCAGGCCCGACAGTTGCGCATAGGCCATGGCCTTGGGCACCAGCACCAGGGCGCCGGTGATGCCGGCGATCAGGTCGCCGCGCAGCAGAACCGAGTTGACCGGAAACCAATCGAGGAACGGGAGCAAGCGCCTGAGGCTTGAAATCAGGTTGCGGCTGCTGTTCATGGTTGCTGCCATCCTGGTTTGTTCGACGCCGGCATGATCATCGGAACAAGCCAATCAAAAGCAGAATTCTGCGCATTCGAAATTACTTTCACGCGTGTGTTGAATGATGGCGAGGCGAATGAGCACTGTTGGCCTGATGCCGATGCTGCATTCGTCAAGGCTGAATCGTCGGCATGCTGCCAGTTCGATGCGAAACCGGCTTCGATTGCACACCAAAAAATGGTGCAGAACCATACTCCGTATGGGTAGGTTGCCAATCACCTGGCTTGACTACAATTTGCGCTTTGGCGCCCGAGCAGAAAAGCGCTTCACTTCCCGAACCGAGGGTTAACCGTGCCTGCCATTGTCTCTGATTTCACTGAAGTAGAACGCGACCTGGTGGCCGAGCTGCTGCTGCAACGCTATAACAAGCCGGTGCTGCCTGAGCTTGCCGACAGCGAACTGAAGCTCGACCCGGCCAGCGACGAGCTGACGATTTGCCCGACGCTCTACTGGAGCGAGCGTGGCGCCCATTTCGTGGTGTCGAAGGTGGCGCCTGGGCGCTATCGCTGCCAGTTTTTTTACGCCGATGCCGATCAGTACGGCACCGGCCACGAGGAGTACATCGATTTGCGGCGCTGCGTGCTGACCCTGCTGCGCGTCCAGGCCGACCATGAAAGCCAGAGCGCCGGCATCTCCAGCGGAGCGACGGCGGCTGAGCTGGCGGCTGCTCCGGATGACGATGAATACCACGGCCCGCTGGTGATATGACGCGCGGCGCATGAAAATTTGCATCGTTTCAGACAGTCATGATCGTGCCCCCATGCTGGCGGCAGCGGTGGCTAGCGCCAAGCAGGCCGGCGCCCAGGCCGTCATTCACTGCGGCGACCTGATCGGCGCCATGACCTTGCGCCCCCTGATCGAGCTCGGCTTGCCGGTCCACGTGGTGCATGGCAACAATCTGGGCGACCCGGTCGCCTTGTGGAATTTGTGCGCCGCTTCGGGTGGGCTGATCAGCTACCACGGCGCCGACATCGACCTGCGGCTGGCCGGGCGGCGCCTATTCGCCACGCACTATCCGCACTACGGGCGCGGCCTGGCCTGCACCGGTGACTACGACATCGTCTGTTGCGGCCACTCCCATATCGCCAGCGTGGTGCAGCAGCCGACCATTACGGGGGGCATGACTTGGCTGGTCAATCCCGGCAGCGTGGGCGGGCTGGGTGCACCAGCGAGCTGGCTGCTGGCCGACCTCGCCAGTTTTGATTTCGAGATCCGGTCTGTCTGACCCCCACGTTCGGCACTGCCCCGGCATCGGTCCCGACCGATGACGCAAGTCCTCTCTGCCCCCCGAGGGGGTGTCCAGCCTTGGGGCGGCCCTGCGGCGGACTAGCCTGACCTACCCGAACGGGTAGTTTTGTCTTCCTCTTCTTTCGATTACGATGGCCCGCAATTGGACAAGGGGGCGGCGCCGCAAGCGCAACAACAGTCCATGTGCCAGACACAGTTTTGTAACTTGTAATGCAGTGGAGATTTCATGACGGCAACCATCGCAACCAGTCAGACTATTCTCGTGATTGGTGGTGGCATCAGCGGCATGACGGCGGCGCTGGAAGCGGCGGAGTGTGGGCGTGACGTGGTGCTGGTCGAGCGCAGCGCCACCCTGGGTGGACGCACCGCCCTGCTGTACCGTTATTTCCCGAAGATGTGCCATCCGACCTGTGGGCTCGAGATCAATCTGCGACGCCTCAAGGGCAACCCCAGGGTGCGGGTGCTGACGATGGCCGATCTGGTGGGCATTGAGGGCCGCCGCGGTGCCTACACTGCGACCTTGAAGCTGCGTGCGCGCTATGTCAACGAGAATTGCACCGCCTGCGGCGACTGCGCCGCAGCGGTGAGCACCGAAATCCCGAATCCGTACAACTATGGCCTGGACCAGATCAAGGCCGCCTACCTGCCGCACGCGATGGCGTATCCGCAGCGCTATGTGCTTGACCCCTCGCTCATTGGAACGGCCGACGCCGACCGGGCGCAAGCCGCCTGCAAGGTCGGCGCCATCGATCTCGCGATGCAGGAAGAAACGGTCGAACTCGCGGTCGGTGCCGTGGTCTGGGCCACCGGCTGGAAACCCTACGATGCAGCCAGGATTCAACCCTACGGCTATGGGCGCTTCCCCAACGTCATCACCAGCGTCGAGTTCGAGCGGCTGGCCGATCCGGGCGGGCCTACCTCTGGCCGGCTGCTGCGACCCTCGGACGGCAAAGAGGCGAAAAACATCGCCTTCATCCAGTGCGCCGGTTCACGCGACGAGAACCATCTGCGCCATTGTTCGCGCATCTGCTGCATGGCATCGCTGAAGCAGACCCAGTACGTGCGCGAGGCCCATGGCGACGCAGCCAAATCCACGATCTATTACATCGACATCCGCGCCATTGACCGCTTCGAGGATTTTTACCAGATGGTGCAACGCGATTCGAGCGTGAGCTTCATCAAATCCAAAGTGGCACGCATCGCGCAGGCGGCCAATGGCGACCCGGTGCTGCACGGGGTGGACACCGAGGGCTATCACCGCTACGCGACCCCGCACGATCTGGTGGTGCTGGCGATCGGCATGGAGCCCGAATCGAACGGTATGACGCTGCCGGATGATGTGCTCGCGGATTCTTCCGGTTTTATCGAGGGCTCAGCCGACGGCGGCATGCTCGGCGCCGGCTCGGCCGCCAGCCCGCTCGACGTCAACCGATCGGTGCAAAGCGCCACCGGCGCGGCGCTGCGCGCGATCAAGGTTATTTACCAGACAGCCAAGGAGGAAGCATAAGGTGGCAGACAATAAATTCGCCGCGTACCTGTGCGCAGGCTGCGGCCTGGGCGAGGTGCTCGATTTTGACGGCATGGAGAAAGTTGCGAAGAAGGAAGGCAAGATGCAAGTGGTCAAGCGCCACAACTTCCTGTGCTCTGCCTCCGGCGTGCAAACCATCCGTGACGATATCGAGAAAGAGGGCGTCACCCATGTGATGATCGCCGCCTGCTCGCGCCGTGCCAAGACCGAGGCGTTTCGTTTTCCCGAGGTAGCCCTGGCGCGCGCCAACTTGCGTGAAGGCGTGCTCTGGATCGTGGCCCCGGGTGCGGCCCATGACGAGGTGCGCCAGGAGATGGCCGACGACTACCTGCGCATGGGCTGCGCTGAGATAAAGAAGATGAAGGTGCCGGGTGGCAATCCGGAGCGTGGCGCCAACAAGCGCATTCTGGTCGTCGGGGGCGGCATGTCGGGCCTGACGGCGGCGATCGAGGCGGCCGAGACCGGCTACGAGGTGCTGGTCGTTGAAAAAGAACGCGAGCTCGGTGGCTGGGCCGCCAAGCTGTTCAAGCGGGTGCCGTTTCGCGAGCCTTATGCCGAACCTCAAGCCACCGGGGTGGCCGAGTTGATCGCGCGGGTCGTGGCGCATCCGAACATCAGCGTGCATCTGGGCGCCACCCTGGCCGAGACGGCCGGGGCGCCCGGCCGCTTCGCGGTGAAGATCGCGCAGGAGAGCGGCGCTGTGACCGAAGAAACCGTCGGCGCCATCATCCAGGCCAGCGGCTTCTCCACTTATGACATTTCAAAGTTGCCGCAACTCGGTGGCGGCCTGCCCGGCGTGGTCGATCAGGCCGGCCTGGAAGCCTTGGCCAAGGCCGCCAATGGCGGCGTCATCGCGCGTGCCGATGGCCACGCGGTGCAAAGTGTGGTGTTCGTCCAGTGCGCTGGCCAGCGCGACGAGACTGGTACCCATTTGCCCTATTGCTCGGGACACTGCTGCGCCACCAGCGTCAAGCAGGCGATGTATTTCAAGGACGCCAATCCGGACGTGGAGACGGTAGTGCTTTACACCGATCTGCGCCTGCCGGGCATGGGCGAGGACTTCTACCGCAGCGCGCAGAAGAAGGGCGTGACCTTCACCAAGGGCAAGGTCAGCCGGGTCTTGGCAGAGGGCGCTGGCTGTAGCGTGAACTTTCGCGATCTGATTCTGGATGAAGACACCACGGTGGCCGCCGATCTGGTGGTGCTGGCGACCGGCCAGGTGCCGAACTCGGGCGTCAACATCGACATTCCCGAGGAGCAGCAGCCCGAAGTCAAGCCCATTTCCATCCTCAATTTGACCTATCGCCAGGGCAAGGATTTGCCGCAGCTCAAAGCCGGCTTGACCGACTCGCACTTCATCTGCTTTCCGTACGAAACGCGGCGCACCGGCATTTATGCGGCGGGCCCGGTACGGCGTCCGATGGACTTGCTGCAGGCCACCGACGACGCCGCCGGCGCGGCGCTCAAGGCGATTCAGGCGGTTGAGAACGCCGCGCAGGGCCGGGCCGCGCATCCGCGCTCGGGCGACCTGTCGTACCCGATCGTGCGGCTCGAGGGTTGCACCCAGTGCAAGCGCTGCACGGTGGAGTGTCCCTTCGGTGCCATCGACGAGGACGAGCGGCGCTTTCCGGTCTTCAACGAATCGCGCTGCCGGCGCTGCGGCACCTGCATGGGCGCCTGCCCGGTGCGCGTGATCTCGTTCGAGAACTACTCGGTCGACACCGTGGGCAGCCAGATCAAGTCGCTCGACATGCCCGACGAGTTCTCGGAGCGCCCCCGCATCCTGCTGCTGGCCTGCGAGAACGACGCCTACCCGGCGCTGGACATGGCGGGCCTGTCGCGCACCGTTTATTCCGCCTTTGTGCGCGCCATTCCGGTGCGCTGCCTCGGCTCAGTGAATACGATCTGGATCACCGAT
Organism: Rhodoferax sp.; assembly: GCA_021731215.1. Classification (GTDB taxonomy): domain Bacteria; phylum Pseudomonadota; class Gammaproteobacteria; order Burkholderiales; family Burkholderiaceae_C; genus Rhodoferax. Next base: position 11,296 of record JAKFXU010000223.1, on the reverse strand, counting down.
GCGCTCAACGGCGGCTGGGACGGTGTGATGATGATGGGTTGCAAGAAGGGCGACGATTACCAGTGCCACTTCGTCAAGGGTTCGGAGCTGGCGCACTACCGCATGAGCAAGACCGACGACACGCTCAAGCAACTGGGGCTGGAGCCCGAGCGCGTGGCCAGCTATGAGGTGGCGATCACCGACAGCAAGCGGGTGGCCGCACTGATCAACGACTATGCGGCCAAGATCAAGGAAATCGGCATGTCACCGATGAAGGGGTTCAATTGATGGACGCGCTACAGACCACCCCGACGGCGACGAGCGAAGCCAATACTGCGGCCACGGCGCGCTACCGCAACAACTTCCTGCAGGAAGTCGAGGCGCACGTCGAGGATGGCCAATGGGTCAAGATGTGCATGCAGTGTGGCGTTTGCGCCGGCTCCTGCCCGCTCGGCGCCCACTGGCAACACACGCCGCAAAAAATCTTCCAGATGATCCGCGCCGGCCAGCGCGAGGAGGTGCTGCGCTCGGACGCGATGTGGATGTGCACCTCCTGCTACAACTGCGTGGTGCGCTGCCCGCGCAAGCTCCCGATCACGCAAATCATGCATGGGCTGGCATCCTATGCGCACAAGCTCGGGCTGGCCCCCAAGATGCAGCCCACGCGCGACTTCTCCATCCTGTTCTGGCGCAACTGCACCCGGACCGGCCGCGTCAACGAACTCAAACTGACGCTCGGGCTGTACTTCAAGGACGGCCTGTTGGCCGGCATCAAACAAGGCTGGACCATGCGCTACGTCGCGCTGGGCTTGCTCAAGGCCAAGCGGCTCAATCCGTTCGAGCTGTTCGGTGGCCATCGCTGCCAAGACCAGAAGGGCATTGCCGCCATGCTGAAGAAAGCCCGGGAAATAGAAGACCAGCGCCAGCGCGCTACCCACTGATCAGGACCCCGCCATGGCAAAAAAGGAATACGCGTTTTACCCCGGCTGCTCATCGCAGCTCAAGGCCTCCGCCGCCAATTACCTGGTGTCGGTCAACTCGATGTGCAAGACGCTGGACGTCAAGCTGACGCCGATCCCGGACTGGAACTGCTGCAGCGCCTCGATCAGTTATGCCGAGGGCGGCGAGCTGGAGCGGCTGGTCATGAATGCGCGCAACTTCACGCTGTCCGAAAAGCATCTGCCGGGCCAGGACATCGTGGCCACCTGCGCCGCCTGCTGGCTCAACGCCCGCGAGTCCAAGGAAAAGCTCGATGGCAGCGCGCAACTGCTGGCCGACACCAACCGGGCGCTGAAAGAAGCCGGCTTGTCCTACCAGGGCAGTGCGCCGGTGCGCCACATGGTCGAAGTCCTGATCGAGGATTTTGGTTACGATGAACTGAAGAAGCCGATGGTGAAGTCGCTCGAAGGCGTCAAGTTTGCCGGCTACGTCGGCTGCCAGACCAACCGGCCGTTCGGCATCGCTGGCGAGTCGTTTGAAAACCCGATGTATCTGGACAAACTGGTCGAGACCGCGGGCGGCGAGGCGCTGACTGCTTATGACCAGAAAGTGACCTGTTGCGGCGGCGCGCTGGCTTTTTCCGAGCCGGAAAAAAGCCAAAAGCAGATTCGCGACATCGTCGAGTCAGCCTACGATCATGGTGCCGACATGATCGTCACGCCCTGTCCGCTGTGCCAGGCCAATGTGGAGGTTTACCAGTCCGAGATCAACCGCAAGCAGGGTACCAAACTTAACATGCCGGTGCTCTATTACTCGCAGCTCATGACGGTGGCTTATGGTGGCAGCGTGAAGGAGGCCGGGTTGGATGGGCATATCATCCAGCCGACCAAGCTGCAGGAAATCGCGGGCAAGTCGCAGCGGCGATCCCGTGGCACTGCGTTTTGATGGACGCGGCGCCCTTTGTAGGCCGCAGAACATAACAAGAACGGAGAGACCATGCACAAGCCACTGCCTATGTCGACGATGAAGCACGGTGCTGTTTGCCTGTCTGACGATTTCTACGCTCCCAAACCGGTCAGGGCAGACTCGCCCGCAATGGACGTGATGACGGATCTGCAGAAAGTCTCTGCCGCCACGGTGGATGCGCGTGAGAGCATCGTACAGGCCAGTCAGAAGATGATTGCACGCCGTGTACGGCTGCTGCTGGTTGTTGACGACAACGACCAGATTGAAGGTTTGATTAGTGCGCGTGACACGATGGGCGAAAAGCCAGTCAAGATACTGCAGGAGCGGGGCGGTAAGTACGAAGAATTGACCGTTGGCGACCTCATGGTGCCCAGGAACTTGATTGATGTCATCGATATCGACACGGTTTCGCGAGCCGAGGTCGGCAACATCATAGCGACGCTCAAGAATAGCGGGCGACAGCACGCGCTGGTGGTCGAGAGCGACCGCGTGAGCGGCGGGGAAATCGTTCGCGGTATTTTCTCGGCAACACAGATTGCGCGCCAGCTTGGTGTGGCGATCCCGATCTTTGAGGTTGCCCATACATTTGCCGAGATCGCGGCGGCTCTGAAGAAGTAATGCGTCTTGGCCGGGCCAGGCCAATGTCGAGGTGCCGGGTCTCGCCCCGGCGGGTGACTCACTTTCTCTTGGGCGTTGCAAAAGAAAGTTACTGCGCAGTCGGGCGCACAACCCGACATCAATCCAGGTCTCCATACATCTCATCCTGCTCCAGCGCCCGCCGCGCCGCCGCTTCGGTCTCGAGGCGTTGCCGTCGCTCCAGGTGGCGCAGCCGGCGCTGCTCGGCGGCTTCCTGGCGCAGCGCGATGGTTTCCTCGCCGAACAGCACCTGGCGCAGAAAACGGAAGCCGAACTGCATCAGCGCCACGTTGTCGCACAGAATGCCTTTCAGCTCCTGCGCTGGCAGCTCGTAGATGTCGCTGAAGCCTTCACTGGCGACGAACTGGCTGAAACGGTCGAGGTCGTAGCAGACCATGAAGAACAGCTCCAGGCTGCGCTTGGACGGTTTGCCGATGCTCGGTCCCGATGATTTCTTGTTCAGAATGAGTTGGCGCCAGCCGCGTGCTAGTTCGTCGTATTCTTCGAGCCCCTGTTTCTTGCGGTAGTCGGCCACGCTGATTCGGCGCGGCTTCTGGTGGCCCAGGCAGTGCGGCTCTTCGACCAGGGCGTAGGAAGCCCGGTCGGTGGATTCATCCTGGCGGCGCAGCGACAACAGCGCTACGGGGTAGTAGCGGCAGCCTTGCGGGGTCATGAACTGAAAGAAGCCGGGCTGACCTACCAGGGCAGTGCGCCGGTGCGCCACATGGTCGAAGTGCTGATCGAGGATTTTGGCTACGACGAATTGAAAAAACCGATGGTCAAGTCGCTCGAAGGCGTCAAGTTTGCCGGCTACGTCGGCTGCCAGACCAACCGGCCGTTCGACATCGCTGGCGAGTCGACGGTGGCTTACGGCGGCAGCGTGAAGGAAGCCGGGTTGGATATGCATATCATTCAGCCGACCAAGCTGCAGGAGATTGCACAAAAGAAGTAGGCTCGGGAGGCCAACAAGGCGGCATAATAATATTACGAAGAAATCCGTTGCGACCTGGTTTGTAGTTGCACAATGCTGCCAAGGAGAAATATATGGAACACCTAGACCCCAAGCAGGCATTTGAGATTCTTCAGGCCGAACCGAATACCTTGTTGATTGATTGCCGCACCGAGGCGGAGTTTTATTATGTGGGCCATCCGGTCGACGCGGTCAACATCGAGTGGAATACCGAGCCTGATTTTGAAATCAATCCGCATTTCAGCGACGCGGCCTTGCGCATGGCCGGGCGCAAGGACCGCCCGATCATCTTGATCTGCCGCAGCGGCAAGCGATCAGTCGATGCCGGGCTGGCGCTGGAGCAGCACGGCTTCACCAATGTGCGCAACGTGCTCGAGGGCTTTGAGGGCGAGCTCGACGCAGAGCACCACCGCGGCACGCTGGGCGGCTGGCGCATGCGCGGCTTGCCCTGGCGCCAACTCTGATGCTTGGTGTCGGGTTGTGCGCCCGACCGCGCACTCACTTTTGGCGAAACCCGCGATGCGGGTTTTCTTTGTTCGCCTTCTCTTTGCTCACTTTCTGTTGGCGAAGCAAGAGAAAGTGAGTCGCCCGCCGGGGCGAGACCCGGCTACTTCGATTACCAACATCACCACGCTGTCGGGCGCACAACCCGACATCAATCCGGGTCTCCATACATCTCATCCTGCTCCAGCGCCCGCCGCGCCGCCGCTTCGGTCTCGATGCGCTGCCGCCGCTCCATATGCCGCAGCCGGCGCTGCTCGGCCGCTTCCTGGCGCAGCGCGATGGTTTCCTCGCCGAACAGCACCTGGCGCAGAAAACGGAAGCCGAACTGCATCAGCGCCACGTCGTCGCACAGAATGTCTTTCAGTTCCTGCGCCGGCAGATCGTAGATGTCGCTGAAGCCATCACTGGCCACGAACTGGCTGAAGCGGTCGAGGTCGTAGCAGACCATGAAGAACAGCTCCAGGCTGCGCTTGGACGGTTTGCCGATGCTCGGTCCCGATGATTTCTTTTTCAGAATGAGTTGGCGCCAGCCGCGCGCCAGCTCGTCGTACTCTTGCAGCCCCTGCTCCTGGCGGTAGTCGGCCACGCTGATTCGGCGCGGTTCCTGGTGGCCCAGGCAGTGCGGTTCTTCGACCAGGGCGTAGGAGGCGCGGTCGGTGGATTCATCCTGGCGGCGCAGCGATAACAGCGCCACTGGGTAATAACGGCAGGCAGTCGGGCGGTCTTCGTACACGCTGCAACCCTCCGGGGTCATGAACTGGCAGGCGGTGCCGTTGGCGATGGGGCGCAGCTTGACGCCGGCGATGCTGCTCTGCTCCATCTCGTAGGGCAGGGTGTACTGCTGCAGGAACGCACCGGAGCTGATATCAAAGCGGCGCTTCAGGCGCAGGATGTCGTAGGGGGTCAGGGAGATGTCGATGTTGCTGCAGCAGGCGTTCCAGCAGGCAATGCCCTTGCGGCACTGAAACTGGATGACTTTGCTCTCATCAAAGGTCTGCGGTAGCACCGGGTTGCCGGGGAAAGGTGAATTTTCAGCCTTGTCTTCTTGCATTTTTGTTGCCTTATGGAAAATCCACGGGGTAGCGGTCTGAAAAACGGACTTGCCAAGTGCGTAGGGTGGGCAAAGCGCAGCGTGCCCACCATGGAATATCCGCGTGGGCACGCTGCGCTTTGCCCACCCTACAGTTGAAAAAAATGGGCCGGACGCCTCGCGGCACCCAGCCCTTGCTACTTTACCCTACCGCATCAGTGCTCAGTGCGGTGCCGCTGCCTTGAACAGCTTGGACTTGTCCACCAGGTCCACGTGCTTGCGCTTGAAGCAGGTCCACTGCTTGGTGTTTTTGTCGTAGATCGAGTTGACGAAGCAATGCCAGTTCTCCTCATCGACAAAGTTTTTGTCGGTGCGGTAGTAGAAGCCCGGGTAACGCGATTCTTCACGGAACTGGATGTGCTTCATGTGGGCTTCGGCCGTGATGATGCGGTGGTAGTTTTCCCAGGCGCGCAGCAGTTCGTGCAGGTCCTTGGCGCGCAACTTGAGCGAGTCTTCCTTGAGCATTCCGAGCTTCTCTTCGGCCACGGCCAGCATCTTCTCGTTGGTGTTGTAGTAAGTCGAGGTGCCGGCCACATACTCGTCCATGATTTTCTGCAAACGCATCTGCAGCATCTTGGGTGTGATGTAGTGCGGGTTGATGTCGATGGCGGTAGTGTAGTCCTTGTGCTCCAGGAAGGTGCGCACCGGCTGGTAGATTTCAGCCGCCAGTTGCTCCACCGAGGTGTCGAATTCGGGCTGCCAGTCCTTGTTGTCGAGCGCGTACTGAACCATGGCCTTGGACGCCAGGCGGCCCTCGGTGTGCGAACCCGACGAGAACTTGTGGCCGGAGGCGCCCACGCCGTCGCCGGCGGTGAACAAGCCCTTGACCGTGGTCATTGAGCGGTAGCCCCAGTTCCAGCCGCGTGGCAGGTGCGCGGGGATGCCCTCATAGTCGCCTTCTTCGGCCGTGGGCGCACCCAGGTCGGTCGGGCCGGAGACCCAGATGCCGCAGCAACCCGAGTGCGAGCCCAGCAGGTAGGGCTCGGTCGGCATCAGTTCAGAGTTTTTCTTCTCGGGCTCGATGTTCTCGCCGACCCAGATGCCGCACTGGCCGATGCACATGTCGAGAAAATCTTCCCAGGCCTCGGCTTCGAGGTGCTTGACTTCCTTGGGCGACAGCGTTTCGCGCAGCTTGGCCAGCGCGGTGACGGTGTCCATGTAGATCGGGCCGCGGCCTTCCTTCATCTCCTTGAGCATCAGGTGGTTGCGCAGGCACGAGGCCGGCACGGCAGCCTGACCGTAAGGCGGGTAGTCGTTGAGCATTTCCTTGTTCTTCACCATGTAGTCTTCGCCGTAGGCGTTGGTAGCCTTGGCCTTGAACAGCAGGAACCAGGCGCCAACCGGGCCGTAACCGTCCTTGAAGCGGGCCGGCACGAAGCGGTTTTCCATCATCGTCATCTCGGCGCCGGCCTCGGCCGCCATGGCGTAGGTGGAGCCGGCGTTCCAGACCGGGTACCAGGCGCGGCCCGCACCTTCGCCGACCGAGCGCGGACGGAACAGGTTGACGCAGCCGCCGGCGGCCAGCAGCACGGCCTTGGCCTTGTAGACGTGGATGGTGTTGTCGCGCACCGAGAAGCCGACCGCGCCGGCGATGCGCGACGGGTCGTTCTTGTCGTTGAGCAGCTTGACGATGAAGATGCGTTCTTCGATGCGGGCCAGGCCCAGTGCCTTCTTGGCCGCTTCGGCGACGATCCATTTGTAGGACTCGCCGTTGATCATGATCTGCCACTTGCCCGAGCGCACTGGCTTGCCGCCGTCCTTGAGCAGCGGCAGGCCTTCCTTGAGCGATTCGGCGCCGTCGTGGCGCACGCCGTCGGCATCGGTTTTCCAGATCGGCAGGCCCCACTCTTCGAACAGATGCACCGAGTCATCCACATTGCGCCCGATGTCGTAGGTCAGATCGTCGCGCGTGATGCCCATCAGGTCATTGGAGACCATGCGCGCGTAATCGGCCGGGTCCAGATCCGGGCCGATGTAGGTGTTGATGGCCGACAGGCCCTGGGCGACCGCGCCAGAGCGGTCCATCGCGGCCTTGTCGACCAGCTTGATCTTCAGTTCGACGCCGGATTCGGCCTTGACGGCCTCGGCCCAGCGCATCATCTCGTAGGCGGCGCCGCAGCAGGCCATGCCGCCGCCGATCAGCAGAATGTCCAACTCTTCCTGGACGATTGTGGGATTCTCAAAGGTACCTTGTGACATTGAATTCACCTAATTTATTGGGTTGTTGATGATCGGAACGGTTTATTTGCAGCGGATCAGTTCGTCCGGCCGACCGGCACGGTAGCCACCCATCATTTCCTTGGTAAACACGCCAGGGGTGGAGAGCTCCGCCATCTTGGGCATCGGCTTGTTGCCGTAGGGGTCAATCGAGCCTTCAGCGGTGGTGCGAATCGGAAACTTGAAGCGCTTCAAGGTGCCGTTGCGGAACTTGATGGTCCACATGATCGAGTCCGAGCCGCGCAGCGGTTGCACCGAGCCGCCCAGCGGCACGATGTCAGCGTAGTGGCGCACTTCGATCGCATTTTGGGGGCAAATCTTGACGCATGAATAACATTCCCAGCATTGCTCGGGTTCCTGGTTCCAGGCCTTCATGGCATGGCCGGTTTGCGAGCCGTCCTTGTCCAGCGCCATCAGATCGTGCGGGCAGATGTACATGCAGGCGGTCTTGTCCTGACCCTTGCATCCGTCGCATTTATCGGTTCTCACGTAGGTTGGCATTTCTCATCTCCTCTTTGGGTGTTACGGGTTTACGGGATTCATGGGGCATCCAGGCCGGCGTAGTACTCGCGCAGGATGGCGAGTACTTCCGGGCGGCTGAATTCGGGTGGGACTGGTGAGCCTTCGGACAGCGATTTGCGCAACTGCGTGCCGGAGACCTGCAAGCGGTCGGCATCGGTGTGCGGGCAGGTGCGCCCCGAGGCCATGCCGCCACACTTGTAGCACCAGAAAGCGATGTCGATCTTGAGGGGCTGTGTCTGCAGCGCGCCGGCGGGCAGGGTGTTGAAGATATGGTGCGCGTCGAACGGGCCGTAGTAGCTGCCCACGCCGGCGTGGTCGCGTCCGACAATCTGGTGTGAGCAACCATAGTTTTGCCGGAACAGAGCATGCAGCAGCGCTTCGCGCGGGCCGGCATAGCGCATATCGAGCGGGTAGCCGGCTTGCACCAGGGTTTTCTTGACGAAGTAGTTGTCGGCCAGCACCGCGATGGCGTGGGTGCGCACCTCGGCTGGAATGTCGCCTGGCTTGAGCGCGCCCAGGAGCGAGTGCACCAGCACGCCGTCGCACACTTCGATGGCAATTTTGGCCAGGTACTCATGCGAGCGGTGCATCGGGTTGCGGGTCTGGAACGCCGCGATCTTGGACCAGCCCAGGGCGCTGAACAAGTCCCGCGTCTGGCGCGGCGTCATGAACAGAGCACCGTATTTTTCGGGGAAGCCGCCGGTCGACAGCACCTTGACCGGACCGGCCAGATTGACCTCGCCCTGGCGCATCACCAGCCGCACGCCCGGATGTTCCCAGTCGGTGGTCTGGAACACTTCGGCACATTCATGCAACTTGTCGATGACATATTTTTCGGTCACGCGCATCGTTGCCAGAATGCTGCCGTCGTCCGGGTCGGTCAAGGCAATCTCGCCACCGATCTGGATTGCATCGGCCGCCACCTGGGTGGCCGAGAGCGTGATCGGAATTGGCCAGAACAGGCCATCGGCCATTTTCATGTCGTCGCACACGCCCTGCCAGTCAGCCTGCGCCATGAAGCCGTGCAGCGGCGTGAAGCCACCAATGCCGAGCATGATGAGGTCGCCTTTTTCGCGCGAACTCACGCGCAGCGCCGGCAGTGTGGCCGCGCGCCTGCGTTCCAGCGCCAGCGCGTCGCCTTCGAGCAGAAGTGGCAGCAAATCACCGCCGCCATGTGGATCAACCAAAGCCATGACCACCGTCCCTTTCTTGTTGGGAACCCTTGCGCACCTTTCATCGATGCTTGGGCTCCATATGCAATTTAGAAATAAACTTATAGCTTATGCTACATGAAGAAAATCATACTCAAGCGCCTCATTCATTGATCAGGCGCAAGCTCAGGCCACGGCCTGGTAATAGAGGTTCTGCGGATGATTCGCCTGGGCAAAAAAGAACCAGCGTTCGGCCAGCAGCCCGAGGTATTGCACGGCAAAAGCGAGTGGCAATGCGCGCGGCGATTCGGCCCACAGCCCGGCCGCCAGCAGCAGCGCGGGAATGACAAACACGGCGACCAGAAACAGCCATTTGACTGAGCGCAAAGTGGGGCCTGACTGGCCGTGGAAAAACTCGCGCGTGTTGAACGAGCCGCCCATGAAACCCATGGACTTTTGGACGATGCGCGGATGCTTGATGCCGATCGCGGTTTGCAGCGTGGACTTCGGTTTGAGGCGAGCGTTGCGCAGCAGCGAGGCGCCCCGGCTGGCAAAGCCCAGCAGCGTGATGATGAGGGCCCAGGCGGCGTAAAAGCGGGCCAGCTCGGGCGCGTTGCTGGTGGCCAGGGCGGCTGCCAGCGCGAAGCCCGAAGCACTGCCCAGCAACAGGTAATTAAGCACCGTCAGCGGGCTGTTCCATTCGCGCAGAAAGGGCAGGCAGGCATAGATCATGGCGGTGCACAGGAACAGCGCAAACGCCAGCACGCTGGCCAGCAGGCCCAGCACCAGGGTAGCGTCGATCACCAGGCCAAAGGGCAGCGTCGCCAGCGCTGGCTTCCAGTCCATGTAGTGGGCCAGGCCGTACAGCAGGACCACACCCATGAACGCGGGCAGCACGATGACCTCACGCGACAGCCAGGAGGTACGCCACATCGCGGCCGAGCGCCAGGCCCGTTCGGGCCGGCCGAGGTGGAAGAAGGAACTGAGCAGCCCGAGTGCGCTCAAGACCAGCACCAGCAGGGCGCCAATGGCGTAAAACGACTGGCTGCTTTGCACCGGCAGCAGATTGAACAAGGCATACGACTGGGCGGTGAACAGCGCCAGCAACAGCCCCTGCGCCGCGCCGATCAAGGTGGTGAGGAAGATAACTGAGAAAGCGGGTTTCATGGTGGTCAGTGCTTACCAGGACGTGATGTCGTCGAGCGATGGTTCGGATTTGGCTGGCTTGGGCAGCAGGCCGTCGATCTTGAGCGGGTTGTCGGCACGGGTCAGTTCATCCGCGTGGATGTGCATCGGCGTCTTGCGCCGCGGCAGGTAATGGTTGGACGGATGGGTGCCCCATTCCGGCATCAGCGTGTAGCCGGCGTTGTCACGGATCGCGGTCGACACCGTTGATTCGGGATCGTGGATGTCGCCGAACAGGCGCGCACTGGTGGGGCAGGCCAGCACGCAGGCCGGTTTGCGCTCGCGCTCGGGCAGGGCGGCGTCAGTGATGCGGTCCACGCACAGCGTGCACTTGGTCATCACCTTGCGTTGCTCGTCGAGTTCGCGCACGCCGTAGGGACAGGCCCAGGAGCAGTACTTGCAGCCGATGCACTTGTCGGCGTCGACCAGCACGATGCCGTCCTCGGCGCGTTTGTAGCTGGCGCCGGTCGGGCACACCGGCACGCAGGGCGGGTCCTCGCAGTGCAGGCACGATTTGGGGAAGTGCACGGTCTGCGTGTTTGGGTACTCACCGATCTCGAAGGTCTGCACCCGGTTGAAAAAGGTGCCGCTCGGGTCCGCGTCGTAGGGATTGAAGTCGGCCAGCGGGCCGGCCGCGCCGGACGTGTTCCATTGCTTGCAACTGGTGACGCAGGCGTGGCAACCGACGCAGACGTTGAGGTCGATGACCAAGGCGAGTTGCGTCATTTCTTCCACTCCCCGCGCCCGGCAAAAAAGGCCTGCCAGCGCGGCCGCGTCGGCGCCGTTCCGGGCGGTGGCGGCACCGGCGCGAACTGCGGCCAGGTGGCCTTGGGCTCGGTGGCATCGGCTTTGTAGATGCGCACCCGCACGTCGTACCAGGCGGCCTGGCCGGTGACTGGGTCGGAATTGGAGATGGGCCCAAAGCCGCTCTGGCCGGGCAGCTCTTCGCTGATCAGGTGATTGAGCAGAAAGCCGCGCTGCGACTCATTGGCGCCGGGGGCCAGGTGCCAGGCCCCGGCGGACTTGCCAATCGCGTTCCAGGTCCAGACCGTGCCGGGCTCCAGCGCCTCCGAATAACTGGCCAGGCAGCGCACCTTGCCCCATTGCGATTCGACCCACATCCAGCCGCCATCCTCC
>JAKFXU010000074.1 GCA_021731215.1 Rhodoferax sp. | reverse complement strand
GGTTTTCAGACCCTGTGGGTGCTGAGCGTCGGCGTGGCGCTGGCCGTGGCGCTGGAATTTTTGCTCAAGCAGGTGCGCAGCCACACGGTGGACCGGGCCTGCAACGCGATCGATCAGCAGCTTTCCGAATGGTTTTTCAACCGCATGATGGGCATTCGCATGGAGGCACGCCCGGCCTCGGTCGGCACGCTGGCCTCGCAGGTCAAAGGCTTCGAGATGGTGCGCGGGGTGCTGGCGTCAACCTCTCTGTTCGTGCTCGCCGATGTGCCTTTTGCGCTGTTCTTCATCGGGGTGATCGCCCTGGTGGGTGGCTGGGTGGTGGCGGTGCCGCTGATTGCGCTGCCGGTTGCCCTGGTGGCGGGCCTGATGTTTCAGCGCGCCATCCAAAGGCACACCCGCCTCAACCTGGCCGGCAACAACCGCAAGGCGGGGCTGCTGGTGGAGGCGGTGGACAGCGCGGAATCGCTCAAGGCGAATAGCGCGGAATGGAGGCTGCAGGCGCGCTGGAATCGCCTGGTGGCTGAAACAGCCGAGTCGGATCAGAGCATCCGCACCTATTCGGCGCTGGCGCAAAACCTCACGGTCGCCCTGCAGCAGTTCAGTTATATTGCCCTGGTGGCGCTGGGCGCCTATTTTGTCACCATCAACGAGTTGACCATGGGTGGCTTGCTGGCCTGCACCATCATCAGCAACCGGGCCATGATGCCGATCGTGCAACTGCCGGGCGTGATGGTGCAATGGGCGCACGCCCGTGCCGCCCTTGAGGGGCTGGACCAGATCATCGCCCTGCCGAGCGAAGCGGACAACGCGCAGCACGCGCTGGCGCCGCAGAATCTGGACGGCGGGCTGCGTTTGGAGCGGGTGCGCTTTGCCTACGGCATGGCCACGCGCCCGGCTCTTGAGGTGGCACGCCTGGAGATAAAAGCGGGCGAACGCGTGGGCCTGCTCGGCGCCATCGGCTCGGGCAAGAGCACTTTGCTCAAGCTGTCCTCCGGGCTGTATCGGCCGACCGAAGGCAAGCTATTTCTGGGGGGCGTGGACCTGGCCCTGCTGGCTTCGGCGGTGGCGCGCGAATCGGTCGGCTACCTACCCCAGGAGGCGCGCCTGTTCAGCGGCACCCTGCGCGACAACCTGCTGATGGGCCTGCCCGATCCCGGCGACGAAGCGATTATGCAGGCCGCGCAGCGCACCGGACTGGCCGAGTTGATCGGAGGTCAACCCAAGGGGCTGGCGCTGGAGATTACGGAGGGTGGGCGCGGCGTGTCCGGCGGGCAAAAGCAGCTCATCATGCTGACTCGCACCCTGCTGGCCGCACCCAGGGTATGGCTGCTGGACGAACCCACCGGCTCCATGGATTCAGTGACCGAGGCGCGCATTGTCAACCTGCTGCGCGAAGTCGCGGCTGCCGGCGCAACCTTGGTGGCGACGACGCATAAAACCGCTTTGCTACCGTTGTTCGACCGGCTGATCGTGCTGCAAGGTGGGCGAATTCTGCTGGACGGCCCACGCGACGCCGTGCTGGCGAAACTTTCAGGCCGGCCCCAGCCGGTATCCCAACCGGCACTCCAGCCGGCACTCCAGGAGACGCTGGCATGAAGCCACATCAGACAACGGGAACAGGCCGGATGCTCATCTGGGGTTCCGCATCGGCCATCGCCGGATTCCTGATCTGGGCCAACTGGGCGGAACTGGATCAGATCACGCGCGCCAACGGCCAGGTTATTGCCAGTTCGCGCAACCAGGTCATCCAGGCGCCGGATGGCGGCGTACTGGCCGCGCTGCCGGTACGCGAAGGCGCCGTGGTCAAGCGCGGGGAACTGCTGGCACGCTTCGACAAGACCCGAACCGAGGCCGGTTACCTGGAAAGCGCCGCCAAGGCGGCGGCGCTCAAAGCCAGTGTCGCCCGGCTGAATGCCGAGATATTCGGCGGCGAACCCAGATTCCCGCCGGAACTGGCCAAATACCCGGAATTCCGGACCACCCAACTGGCGCTGTTCAATAAGCGCCAGGCCGCCGTGCGCGAGGAAATCGGCGCGCTGGAGCAGTCCCGCACGCTGATCAAGGAGGAACTCGACATGAACCTGCCTCTGCTCAAGACCGGCGATGTGAGCCGGGCCGAAATCCTCAAACTCCAGCGCCAGGGCGCAGAGATACAGGGACAGATCACCAACCGGCGCAACAAGTACCTGCAGGACATCCAGACCGACCTGGCCAAGGCCCAGGAAGACCTTGCCGGCGTGCTGCAAATCCTGGCCCAGCGCAAGGAACAGCTCAATTACACCGAGATCCGCGCGCCGATGGACGGGGTGGTGCGCAATGTGCGCCTGACTACCTTGGGCGGCGTGGCCAAACCGGGCGAGGAGATCATGCAGATCGTGCCGCTGAACGATGACATGATCATCGAGGCCAAGGTCAAGCCTGCGGACATCGCCTTCGTCAGGCCCGGCCTGCCTGCGAGCGTCAAGCTCGATGCCTACGACTACACCGTCTACGGCACGCTGGCAGGCGAGGTGATCTACATCAGCGCGGACACCCTGAACGAAGAGGTGCGCGGCAACGAGCAGCCCTATTACCGGGTGCAGATCAAGACCGGCGCGCTCAATCTGGTCAGCCGGCGCAAGCAGCGCATCGACATCCAGCCCGGCATGACCGCCACAGTGGAGATCAAGACCGGCAGCAATACGGTGTTGCGCTTTCTCACCAAGCCGATCACCAAGACCATCAGCGAATCCCTGGGTGAGCGTTGATCCCTTTTTTTACCGTCTTTTTGTTATGGGCCAGGTGCGATAAAAGTTTGGGCTAACTTGCCCACGGGCCTGCCAATCAGGCCTGCAAAAGAATGCGCAACATGCGGCGCAGCGGCTCGGCCGCACCCCACAGCAACTGGTCGCCGATGGTGAAGGCGCCCAGGTAGTCCGGCCCCATGGCGAGCTTGCGGATACGCCCGACCGGAATCGTCATGGTGCCGGTGACGGCCACCGGTGTCAGCTCCTCGATGGTCGCTTCACGCGTGTTGGGAACTACCTTCACCCATTCATTGTCGGCCGCCAGCATGGCCTCGATGTCGGCGCTTGGAACGTCCTTTTTGAGCTTGAAGGTCAGCGCCTGGCTGTGGCAGCGCATGGCGCCTACGCGCACGCAAAAACCGTCGACCGGAACGGCAGCGGAACCAAAGCCTTCGCCTTGGCCGAGGATCTTGTTGGTCTCGGCCATGCCTTTCCATTCTTCCTTGGACATGCCCCAACCGGCTTCGTCCGGTTGTTTGCCGATTCCCAGATCCTTGTCGATCCAGGGGATCAGTGAGCCGCCCAGCGGCACGCCGAAGTTGGCGGTCTCGGCCGCGCTTAAGGCGCGCTGCTTGGCAATCACTTTGCGGTCAATCTCCAGAATGGCGCTGTTGGGGTCGTCCAGCAGGGCTTTGACTTCCGCGTTCAGGGTGCCGTACTGCGTCAGCAGTTCACGCATGTGCTGGGCGCCGCCGCCGCTGGCGGCCTGGTAGGTCTGGGTGCTCATCCACTCGACCAGGCCGGCTTTGTAGAGCGCGCCCACTCCCATCAGCATGCAACTGACGGTGCAGTTGCCGCCGACCCAGTTGTTGCCGCCTTTGGCCAGCGCGTTCCGGATGACCGGCAGGTTGACCGGGTCCAGGATGATGACGGCGTCGTCATTCATGCGCAGGGTGGAGGCGGCGTCAATCCAGTGACCGTTCCAGCCGGCCGCGCGCAGTTGGGGGAACACTTCGGTCGTGTAGTCGCCGCCTTGCGCCGTGATGATGATGTCGCACTGCTTCAGGGCTTCGATGTCAAACGCGTTTTTCAGCGTCGATTCGTTCTTGGCCTGTGCCGGGGCCTTGCCGCCAGCATTGGAGGTCGAAAAGAACACGGGTTCGATCAGATCGAAGTCGCCTTCGGCCTGCATGCGGTCGATCAGCACCGAGCCGACCATGCCGCGCCAGCCTACCAAACCGACCAGATTGCCAATTTTCATCATATTGTCCTCACAGATTTTCGAATTTCAGGCGCCTTCGCCCCTACAGTGCCTTGACCACCGCTGCGCCCATTTCCATGGTATTGACGCGGGTCGTGCCGGCGCTGAAAATGTCAGCGGTGCGCAATCCCTGCGCCAGCACCGACTGCACCGCAGCCTCAATGCGCTGGGCCGCTGCTTCCTGGTTCAGGCTGAAGCGCAGCATCATGGCGGCGCTCAGAATGGTCGCCAGCGGGTTGGCGATGCCCTGGCCGGCGATGTCGGGCGCGCTGCCGTGGCTGGGTTCGTACAGGCCCTGGTTGCTGGCGTTGAGCGACGCCGAAGGCAGCATGCCGATCGAGCCGGTGAGCATGGCGGCCTCGTCGCTCAGGATGTCGCCGAACATATTGCCGGTGACCAGCACGTCGAATTTCTTGGGCGCCTTGACCAACTGCATGGCGGCGTTGTCCACATACATGTGGTCAAGTTCCACGTCGGGGTATTGCAGTCCGACCTCGGACACCACGTCTTTCCAGAACTGGAAGGTCTCCAGCACATTGGCCTTGTCCACGCTGGTGACGCGCTTGCTGCGTTTGCGCGCCGCCTGGAACGCGACATGCGCGATACGCTCGATTTCGGGGCGCGAATAGCGCATGGTGTCAAACGCTTCCTCGGCGCCGGGGAAGTGCCCGTCGGTCGCGATGCGCCGGCCGCGCGGCTGACCAAAATAGATGTCGCCGGTCAGCTCGCGAATGATCAGGATGTCGAGGCCGGCAATCAGCTCGGGCTTGAGGCTGGAGGCATCCACCAGTTGCTCATGGCAGATGGCCGGACGAAAATTGGCAAACAGGCCCAGACTCTTGCGCAGACCCAGAATCGCCTGCTCCGGGCGCAGCGCGCGTTCGAGCCGGTCGTATTTCCAGTCGCCGACGGCGCCGAACAGCACGGCGTCGGCTTGGCTTGCCAGCTTGAGCGTGGCGTCGGGCAGCGGGTGGCCATGCGCTTCATAGGCGGCACCGCCGACCAGCGCCGTTTCCATCTCGAACTTCAAGTCGAGTGCGTTCAAAACCCGGACCGCCTGGGCCACAATTTCGGTGCCAATGCCATCGCCGGGCAACACTGCAATTTTCATGATGAACCTGATTTCCGATTAATTAAATAGACCGCTGCCTATGCCAGCAGGGTGCGGGCCAGCCAAGGTTTCTGGGCCAGACGCTGGGCTTCAAAGGCCCGGATCTTGTCGGCCTGGCGCAGGGTCAGGCCAATGTCGTCAAAACCATTGAGCAGACAGTACTTGCGAAACGGCTGCACCTCGAACGCAATTTCTTCACCTTGGGGCTTGATGATGACTTGTCGCTCCAGGTCAATGGTCAGCGCATAACCCGGGAAGGCGGCGGACTCATTAAACAGCTGGCTGATCTGGGCCTCGCTCAGCACGATCGGCAACAGTCCGTTCTTGAAACTGTTATTGAAGAAAATGTCAGCGTAGCTGGGCGCAATCAGCGCGCGAAAGCCGTATTGTTCCAGCGCCCAGGGGGCGTGTTCACGCGACGAGCCGCAGCCAAAGTTTTTGCGCGCCAACAGGATGGAGGCGCCCTGATAGCGCGGCTGGTTCAGCACAAAGTCCGGGTTGGGCTTGCGACGGTTCGGGTCTTGACCGGGAAAGCCGGCATCGAGGTAGCGCCACTCGTCAAACAGATTTTGGCCAAACCCGGTCTTGCGAATGGATTTCAGGAATTGCTTGGGGATGATGGCGTCGGTATCAACGTTTTCGCGGTCCATCGGGGCCACCAGCCCCTTGAGCAGGGTGAATTTTTGCATGGTGTCGCCCTACTTCTTTTTCACCGCGTCTTCAATTGTTTCGCCCGCTTTCTGCAGGTCCTGGCCCACGCCTTTGACGGTGTTGCAGCCGGACAAGGCCAAAACGAAAGACAGAGCGATCGATACAGTCAATGTTTTCATAATAGTTTCCTGGGTAGAACGGTTCAGACAAATTTTCTGACGTCGACAAAATGGCCGTGAATGGCAGCGGCGGCGGCCATCGCCGGGCTGACCAGGTGCGTGCGTCCGCCGGCACCCTGGCGCCCTTCAAAATTGCGGTTGCTGGTGGAGGCGCAGCGCTCACCCGGCTCCAAGCGGTCCGCGTTCATGGCCAGGCACATGGAGCAGCCCGGCTCGCGCCATTCGAAACCGGCGGCCTTGAAGATCTGATGCAAGCCTTCGCGTTCGGCCTGTTCCTTGACCAGGCCCGAGCCCGGCACCACCAGCGCCAACTTGACGTTTTTGGCCACTTTTTGCCCTAGCTTTTTGACCAGTGCAGCAGCTTCCCGCACGTCTTCAATCCGGCTGTTGGTGCAGGAGCCGATGAACACCTTGTCCACGTACAGATCGTCCAGTGCCTTGCCCGGCTCCAGTCCCATATACAGCAGTGCTCGTTCAATGGCCCCGCGTTTGTTGGCGTCTTTCTCTTTGTCGGGGTCGGGCACACAGGCGTCAATGCCGAGCACCATTTCGGGCGAGGTGCCCCAGGTGACTTGCGGAATGATCAGCGCAGCATCGAGTTCAACCACGGCATCGAAGTGGGCGTCGGCATCCGAATGCAGGGTCTTCCAGTAGGCCACCGCCTGATCCCATTCGACGGCGGCCGCCGTCTCGCCAGCGGCGTTGTGACCGGGTGCCAGCGGCCGGCCTTTGACGTAGGCGATGGTTTTTTCGTCGACCGCCACCAGCCCGGCGCGGGCGCCGGCTTCAATCGCCATGTTGCAGACGGTCATGCGGCCCTCCATGCTCAAGGCGCGAATGGCGGAGCCGCCAAATTCGATGGTGTAGCCGGTGCCGCCGGCGGTGCCGATTTTGCCGATGATGGCCAGCACGATGTCTTTGCCACTGCAGCCGCGTGGCAATACGCCGTCGACGCGAACCAGCATGTTCTTTGCTTTTTTGGCCAGCAGGGTTTGCGTCGCCATCACGTGTTCCACCTCGCTGGTGCCGATGCCATGGGCCAGGGCGCCAAAGGCGCCGTGGGTGGAGGTGTGCGAGTCGCCGCAGACCACCGTCATGCCGGGCAGGGTGGCGCCGTTCTCTGGCCCGATGACGTGCACAATGCCTTGTCGTTTGGACAGAAAGGGGAAGTAGGCAGCCGAACCGAACTCTTGCATGTTGGTATCGAGTGTCATGACCTGCTCTTTGCTGGTGGGGTCGGTGATGCCCTCATAGCCCAACTCCCAGCCGGTGGTGGGCGTATTGTGGTCGGCCGTGGCCACGATCGAGCTGACGCGCCACAGCTTGCGCCCGGCCTGGCGCAGTCCTTCAAAGGCTTGCGGGCTGGTGACCTCGTGCACCAGATGGCGGTCTATGTACAGGATGGTCGTGCCGTCTTCTTCGGTGTGGACAACGTGTTCGTCCCAGAGTTTGTCGTACAGCGTACGTCCGTGCGCTTGGTTGCTGGTGCGGCTCATGTGATTTTTCCTTGGCAATTCGACATTTTAAGCGGCGTGCTGAAAGCTTGACGCCCAAGCAAAACGCCCGCCGATGTTGCCACCGGCGGGCGCTTCAAACCAGCCCCCACGCTCGTCATTTCATGTACTGCGCGAGGCCTTGCAGGCCGCGACTCGCGAGACGCTTCGCCTCTGTCGCCTGTCCAAGCCTGCTCAAGCAGACTTGGAGCCGCAGGCTCCAGCCCCAAGGGGGCCCTCGCGCCTTGGGGCGGACCGGCGCGGCGGCTAGACGCTTTCAACGTTGGGCAATTGGCTGCACATCGCGCTGGACAACGCCGGTGAACAGTTGGCGCGGACGGCCAATCTTGTACTCGGGGTCGCCAATCATTTCGTTGAGTTGCGCAATCCAGCCTACGGTGCGCGCCAAGGCGAAGACCGCGGTAAACAGGCTGACCGGAATACCAATGGCGCGCTGCACGATGCCGGAGTAGAAATCGACGTTGGGGTAGAGCTTGCGCGATACAAAATACTCGTCTTCCAGCGCAATTTTTTCCAGCGCCATCGCCAGCTTGAACAAAGGGTCATTTTCCAGTCCGAGCGCGGCGAGAACCTCCTTGCAGGTTTCCTGCATCAGCTTGGCGCGCGGGTCGTAATTTTTATAGACCCGGTGCCCAAAGCCCATCAGCTTGACGCCGGAATTCTTGTCCTTGACCTGCTCCATGAAGTGGCCGACCTTGGCAATGCCGCCCATTTTCTGAATGTCTTCGAGCATGGTCAGGCAGGCTTCGTTGGCGCCGCCATGAGCCGGACCCCACAGGCAGGCCACGCCGGCAGCAATGGCCGCAAACGGGTTGGTGCCGGAGCTGCCGCACAGGCGCACGGTGGAGGTGGAGGCGTTTTGTTCGTGATCGGCATGCAGCACGAAGATGCGGTCCAGCGCGCGTTCGATGACCGGGTTGACCACATAGTCTTCGCACGGCGTGGCGAACATCATGTGCAGGAAGTTGCCCGCGTAGCTCAGGTGGTTTTTCGGATACATGTACGGCTGGCCGGCGCTGTACTTGTAGGCCATCGCCACCAAGGTGGGCATCTTGGCAATCAGCCGGATCGCCGATACTTCACGATGTTGCGGGTTGTTGATGTCAGTGCTGTCGTGGTAGAAGGCCGACAGCGCCCCCACCAGACCGGTCAGGATGGCCATGGGGTGGGCATCACGGCGAAAGCCGCGCAGAAAGAATTGCATCTGCTCGTGCACCATGGTGTGGTTGGTCACGCGCTTGGTGAAGTCCGCCTTGGCGGCAACGTTGGGCAGGTTGCCGTAGAGCAGCAGGTGGCAGGTTTCCATGAAGTCGCAATGGGTCGCCAGTTGCTCGATCGGGTAGCCGCGGTACAGCAGCTCGCCCTTGTCGCCATCGATGTAGGTGATGGCGGACTGGCAGGACGCGGTGGACAGGAAACCCGGGTCATAAGTGAACATGCCGGTTTGTGCGTACAGCTTGCGGATGTCCACCACATCCGGGCCGACACTGCCCTGGTACACCGGCAGCTCGATGCTGGGGCTGCCGTTACTGAACGACAGGGTGGCTTTGTTGTCAGCTAATTTCATTTGTTACCTCTCAAAGGGTTGCTCTCAACATACTTAAAACTTCGGACACGTCCGCGCGATCCAGATCGGTGTTCACCTGCGCCAGCGTTTTGCGTGCCAGGTGCAGGTCCAGCAGATCGTTGTCGCTGAGCTCCATTAAAGCGCCCAGACCTTGCGCCTGCTTGACGCTCAGGCCCGATTCAAAGCGCCGAAAGAAACGCTCGATGAAAAGATCGTTCTCAAGCAAGCCGCGCCGGCAGCGCCATTTCAGCTTGCTCAAGCCCCTCTGGTCGAGCAGCGCTTCGGTATCGGTCATGGTACAGGTTTCCATGCGGGTTCAAACCGTGCGTGCCACCATCATTTCCTTGATCTTGCCAATCGCCTTGGTCGGGTTCAGGCTCTTGGGGCAGACATCGACGCAATTCATGATGGTGTGGCAGCGGAACAGGCGGTACGGGTCTTCCAGATTGTCCAGGCGTGCACCGGTGGCTTGGTCGCGACTGTCGGCGATGAAGCGGTAGGCCTGCAACAGCCCGGCCGGTCCCACGAACTTGTCGGGATTCCACCAGAAGCTGGGGCAGGAGGTGGAGCAACTGGCGCACAAAATGCACTCATACAGGCCGTTGAGCTCATCGCGCTCTTGCGGGCTTTGCAGGCGCTCTTTCTCGGGCGGCAGGTTGTCGTTGATCAAATACGGTTTGATCGAGTTGTACTGCTTGAAGAACTGCGTCATGTCGACAATCAGATCCCGCACCACCGGCAGTCCCGGCAGCGGCTTCAGCACGATGGTGCCCGGCAAGGTGCGCATATTGGTCAGGCAGGCCAGGCCGTTCTTGCCATTGATGTTCATCGCATCGGAGCCGCACACGCCTTCGCGGCAGGAGCGGCGGAAACTCATGGTCGGGTCTTGCGCCTTGAGCTTCATCAAGGCGTCCAGCAACATGCGCTCGCTGCCGTCGAGCTCGACCTCGATGGTCTGCATGTAGGGCTTGGCGTCGGCGTCCGGGTCGTAGCGGTAGATCTGGAAGGTGCGTTTTGACATGGGGTGTTCTCGCGGGTCTGATGAGCTTGACTTGGACTTAGAAGCTGCGCACGGTGAGCGGCACGGAGTCAACCGTCAGCGGTTTCATCTGCACCGGTTTGTAAGCCAGGCGGTTGCCTTCGCGGTGCCACAGCGTGTGCTTGTGCCACTCGCTGTCGTTGCGGCCATTCGGATGCTCGGGGCTGTCGCCATAGTCGTTGACCGTGTGGGCGCCGCGGCTCTCGTGACGGGCAGCGGCCGACACGATGGTGGCCTGGGCCGCTTCAATCAGGTTTTCGACTTCCAGCGCTTCGATGCGCGCCGTATTGAAAATCCTGGATTTGTCTTTCAGGTTGATGTTTTTGACGCGCTCGCGCAGGGCGGCAATTTTGAGCACGCCTTCGTCCATACTGGCCTGGGTGCGGAACACGCCGGCGTGTTGCTGCATGGTTTTGCGGATATCGTCGGCCACATCCTGTGCGTACTCGCCGCTGGTGGCCTGGTCCAGGCGTGCGATGCGCGCCAGCGTGGCGTCGGCGGCATCGGCTGGCAGCGGCTTGTGCGCAGTATTGGTCTTGTTGAATTCGACGATGTGGTTGCCGGCGGCGCGGCCAAAGACCAGCAGATCGAGCAGCGAATTGGTGCCCAGGCGGTTGGCGCCGTGCACGCTGACGCAGGAGCATTCGCCCACCGCATACAGGCCATTGACAACCTCGCTCTGGTTGTCGGCGTTCTGCGTCACCACCTGGCCGTGGATATTGGTCGGGATGCCGCCCATCTGGTAATGAATGGTGGGCACCACCGGAATCGGCTCTTTGGTGATGTCGACGTTGGCAAAGTTGTGGCCGATCTCGAACACCGAGGGCAGACGCTTCAGGATGGTGTCGGAGCCCAGATGCGTCATGTCGAGGTTGATGTAGTCCTTGTTGGGGCCACAGCCGCGGCCTTCCTTGATTTCCTGATCCATGCAGCGCGACACATAGTCACGCGGCGCCAAATCTTTGTAGGCCGGTGCATAGCGCTCCATGAAGCGCTCGCCGTTGGCGTTGCGCAAGATGGCGCCCTCGCCACGGCAGCCTTCGGTCAGCAGCACGCCGGCGCCATGCACGCCGGTCGGGTGGAACTGCCAGAACTCCATGTCTTCGAGCGCAATGCCGGCGCGCGCCGCCATGCCCAAGCCGTCGCCGGTGTTGATGAAGGCATTGGTGGAGGCGGCAAAAATGCGGCCGGCACCGCCGGTGGCCAACAGCGTGGTCTTGGCCTCGAAAATATGCACGTCACCGGTTTCCATCTCCAGCGCGGTCACGCCCACCACGTCGCCGTCGGCGTCGCGGATCAGGTCCATCGCCAGCCACTCGACAAAGAAGCTGGTCTTTTCCTTGACGTTTTGCTGGTACAGCGTGTGCAGCATGGCGTGGCCGGTGCGGTCGGCGGCCGCGCAGGCGCGTTGTACCGGCTTCTCGCCATAGTTGGCGGTGTGGCCGCCGAAGGGGCGCTGGTAAATGGTGCCGTCCGGGTTGCGGTCAAACGGCATGCCCATGTGCTCCAGGTCGTACACCACCTTGGGCGCTTCCCGGCACATGAATTCGATCGCGTCCTGGTCGCCCAGCCAGTCGGAGCCTTTGACCGTGTCGTAGAAGTGGTAGTGCCAGTTGTCCTCGGACATGTTGCCCAAGGAAGCGCCGATGCCGCCCTGCGCCGCCACGGTGTGGGAGCGGGTCGGGAACACTTTGGAGAGTACCGCCACGTTCAGGCCGGCACGGGCCAGTTGCAGCGAGGCGCGCATGCCGGAGCCACCGGCCCCGACGATGACGACGTCAAATTTGCGCTTGGGGAGTTTGGAAGTGGCAGTCATGATGTTGATGGAATCTTGGTAGTCGTGGCTCAGGGGGAGGGTGGGGCCAGCAGTTTGCTTGAAAACGTTTTGATTGAACGTCTTACAGGCGCCACAGCACCTGAACGCCCCAGCCGGCGCAGGCAAGCAGCCAGACGATGGTGGCTACCTGCAGGGACAAGCGCAGCCCGACCGGCTGGATGTAGTCCATCCAGATCTCGCGCATGCCAACCCACACGTGGAACAGCAGCGCCATGATGACGGTGAAGGTCAAGGCCTTCATCCACTGCGGTGAAAAGATGCCGGCCCACTGCTCGTAGCCGATCGGTCCTTTGCTGAAAATGACCTGCGCCAGAACCAGCAGGGTGAAGAGGGCCATCAGGACCGCGGTGACCCGTTGGGCCAGCCAGTCACGCAGACCGTAATGAGCGCCGACAACGATGCGCTTGGAGCCGTAATTGACGGACATGATCAGTTTCCTAGTCAGTTGGGGTCAGGGCCTCGGCCCAGACTCGCAAAATTTAATAAAGGCCAAACAGTTTGGCGCCCAGCACCAGTGTCAGGCCCATGCTCAGGACCAGGGTGAATAGGGCTGACGACTTGCCGAATTCCTTGCTGACGGCGGCGTGGTGGGTGTCCATCCACAGGTGGCGCAGACCGGCGATGAAGTGGTGCAGATAGGCCCAGAGCAGCGCCAAGGCGACCAGTTTCCAGAGCAGGCCGGGCAGGCCCAGCATGCCGATATTGAACGCGGACTTGAATTTTGCAAATGAAATTTCGGACGAAATCGAACTGTCAAACATCCAGATGATGAAGGGCAGCAGCAGAAACATGATGAGCCCGCTGGCGCGGTGCATGCCCGACACAATCGCTGCCATCGGCCACCGGTAGTTTGGGAGGTCTTTGAAGGCGTTGATGTTGCGGAACTCGGGGCGCTTTCTTGCTGCGCTGGTCGCTAATTCGGACATGCTTGGCTCTCTATGTTTTGAGTAACTACTTGGTAACTGGCAAAAGCCGGCTAGGCCGAAATTCTATTGCAATGCAGCAACGCTCCTGGCCGGAGCAGGCCGGGACGGGAACTTTTTGTCGGGAAAATGTGATTCACGTCAATGCCAATATGCTCAATTATCGGAAGCCTGTTGCCGCTCAAACCCGGCGCGTTAGCTCAAGGTGTTGTGGTAATGGTGGGTGTCGGTACGGTAGTAGCCGCGGCGTAATTCCATCGGGATGTCTTTGTAGGTGTAGGCGATGCGTTCCACGCTCAGCAAGGGCGTGCCCGGCGCTACTTGCAACAGTGTTTCACGCCCGTCGGTGGCGGGTTCGGCGCGTATCTTTTCTTCGGCGCGCACCATGCGCATATTGAACTCGGTCTCAAACAGTGCGTACATCGGGCCATGGTAGTTGGCCAGTCGTTCTGCGGTCAATCCTTTGAACGGGGCGGCCGGTAGCCAGATGTCTTCCAGAATTGTCGGTGTGCCGGCAAAACTCAGCACGCGGCGCGCTTGCAACACGGCGTCGCCCGTGCGCAGGGCCAGCGCGCGGGCAATGTCGGCGCTGGCGCGGGTGCGCCGGCACTCCACGATCTCGCGCTGAGCCGGGCCCTCGCTGCCCGGCGTGCCGCTGTCGGGTACCAGCTTCAGGAAGCGGAACTGCACCTGCTGCTCGGCATGGGTGGCAACAAAGGTGCCCTTGCCTTGCCGGCGCACCAGCAGGTTCTCGGCGGCGAGTTCGTCGATGGCCTTGCGCACCGTGCCCTGACTGACCCGAAAGCGCGCTGCCAGCTCGATTTCGCTCGGAATCGCCTCGCCCGGCTTCCATTCGCCCAAACGCAGGCTGTTCAGGATCAGGCCCTTGATCTGTTGGTACAGGGGACTGAACGCGGGTGTCATCGGCGCGCCCGCGACGGCCTCGCCGTCGCTAGCGACGGAGACGTTTTCAGTTGAAGGAAAAATTGTTGGGGTCATGCGCACTCAATCCCACGCAAGTGTTGGGAACAGGTCGAATCATATCTTATATAAGACATAAGACAAGTTGACGACTCAGGGTTTTCCAGAGTAAACTCAAAGCGCATTCTGTGGGGCTCAGGCAAGCCGTTTGAGCCGCCACCAGTACCCGTTTCACAACACTTCTGGAGTTCTCACCATGAGCAAAAAGCCCGTCCGCGTTGCCGTTACCGGCGCCGCAGGTCAAATCGGTTACGCCATCCTGTTCCGCATCGCCTCCGGCGAAATGCTGGGCAAAGACCAGCCCGTGATTCTCCAGTTGCTGGAGGTTCCGATGGAGAAGCCGCAGCAGGCACTGCAGGGCGTCATGATGGAACTGCAGGACTGCGCCTTCCCGCTGCTGGTCGGCATGGAGGCCCATGGCGACCCGATGACGGCGTTCAAGGATGTTGACTACGCCCTGCTGATTGGTTCGCGTCCGCGCGGCCCCGGCATGGAGCGCGCTGAATTGCTGGCCGTCAATGCCGAGATTTTTACCGCCCAGGGCAAGGCCCTGAACGCCGTGGCGAGCCGCAACGTCAAGGTGCTGGTGGTGGGCAATCCCGCCAACACCAATGCTTACATCGCCATGAAGAGCGCGCCCGACCTGCCACGCAAGAACTTCACCGCCATGCTGCGCCTGGACCATAACCGCGCCCTGAGCCAGATTGCGGCCAAGACCGGCAAAGCCGTTGCCGATATTGAAAAAATGACAGTGTGGGGCAACCACTCGCCGACCATGTACGCGGACTACCGCTTTGCCACCATCAACGGTGCCAGTGTCAAGGACATGATCAACGACCAGGACTGGAACGCCAACGTGTTTCTGCCGACGGTGGGCAAGCGCGGCGCGGCCATCATTGCCGCCCGTGGCGTATCGTCGGCGGCTTCGGCGGCCAATGCCGCCATTGACCACATGCGCGACTGGGCGCTGGGCACGAATGGCAAGTGGGTCACCATGGGTATTGCGTCGGACGGTCAGTACGGCATTCCGAAGGACATCGTGTTCGGCTTTGCCGTGACCTGCTCGGGTGGCGAATACAAGCTGGTCGAAGGCCTGCCGGTTGACGCGTTCAGCCAGGAATGCATCAACAAGACCCTGAAAGAATTGCAAGACGAACAAGCCGGCGTTGCGCACCTGCTGTAATTGACGGGTCGGAGCGAGGCAGGCTTGTGAGGCATCCGCGCGATGTTCTGCTGGGCGCGCAAGCGGCAGCGTTTTCGTTGCCGGTGTGCGACCACTACAGCGGGGTCGAGGCGCGGATGATCAAGAGCCTGGCCTTGCAGGCGGCAATGTCGCAGGAGTTCGGTGCCTGCGTGTTCGACGTCACGCTCGATTGTGAAGATGGCGCCCCGGTTGGCGGTGAAAAAGACCATGCCAACATGGTCGCAGCGCTTGCCAATCAAACCCATTCAGCGGCGAAAAACGTAGCATCCGACTTGCGTGCGCGTGTTGCGGTGCGGCTGCATCCGGTGGAGCACCGGGCGTTCGAGCAGGACGTCGCCATCATCGTCGGCGGCGCGGCGGCGTCCTTGTGCCACCTGATGATTCCAAAAGTCGAAACGGTCGCTGACGTCGAGCGGGCGGCGCAGTTGGTAGATCAGGCGGCAGTCAAATCCGGACGATCAAACACATTGCCTTTGCATGTACTGATTGAGTCCCCGGCGGCGGTTCACCGTGTCTTCGAGATTGCGGCGCACCCGCGGGTGCAGTCGGTCAGCTTCGGTTTGATGGACTTTGTATCCAGCCATGCGGGCGCGATTGCGGCCAGCGCGATGGGTGTCCACGCCGACCAGGGCCGCGATGGACTGGACCAGTTCAGCCACCCGCTGGTGCTGCGGGCCAAGCTGGAAATCGCGTCGGCCTGCCATGCTTATGGCAAAGTGCCCTCGCATTGCGTGGTGACCGAATTCAGCGACACGGCGGCGCTGCTGGCGGCGGCCAGCAAGGCCTCCCGCGCACTGGGCTATACCCGCATGTGGAGTATTCACCCGAGTCAGATCAGACCGATTCTGGAGGCCTTCGCACCGCCGGCGCACGAGATTGAAATGGCAGCCGAACTCATGCTGGCGGCGGCAGCAGCAGACTGGGCGCCGATTTCTTTTGACGGAAAATTGCAGGATCGGGCGAGCTACCGCTATTTTTGGCAAGTGCTGGAGCGGGCCCACCGGACCGGTCGGCATCTTCCCGCCGAAGCCAGTGCCTATTTTTTGCCGCAACACCCTTGACGCAGGCTAAGAATGATGAAAAAATTTTTTGCAACTGTCTTGCTGTGCGCGCTGCCCCTGGCATTGCTGGCGCAGACGCCGGCCAAAGCAGGCGCCACGGCGACCCGATTGCCTGCCAGTCGTGTCGAAATCAAATCCACTGCCAGTCAAATGGCGTCCGGCATCAGAGCTGCAGAAGCGGCCTTGACCCCGGCCGAACTGGCGATTGCGCAGCGCGTGTACCAGGGCCGGTTGCCATGCGAGCTGGGCGCTTTTGTGACCTTGACGGCAGACACCAAAGCGCCGGGATATTTTGATGTCCAGATCAAGCAGCAGCAATACCGCATGTTCCCGGTTGAAACCAGCACCGGCGCCATTCGGCTGGAGGACCGCCAGGCCGGGGCGGTGTGGCTGCAGTTGGCCAATAAGTCCATGCTGATGAATCAGAAGCTGGGGCAGCGGCTGGCCGATGCCTGCATCAGTCCGGAGCAAGCCCTGGTGGCCGAGCAGTTGATCAAGAACCCGGCACTCGGCGTACTTGATACGGCTACCGCAAGTGCTACCAAATAACTAGCATAGCAAGCCCTGTTAACAAGGGCTAAAACCATTTTTGTTGATATAGAAGGAGTTGACCATGTTGCAAACTTATCGTGCCCACGTTGCGGAGCGCGCCGCCCTCGGCATTCCTCCCTTGCCCTTGTCTGCCAAGCAGACGGCGGAACTCATCGAGTTGCTGAAAAATCCGCCCCAAGGGGAGGAAGCCACTTTGGTGGACCTGATCACGCACCGCGTGCCCGCCGGTGTCGATGATGCGGCCAAGGTCAAGGCCAGCTACCTGGCGGCGGTGGCGCACGGCAGCGAGAAATGCGCACTGATCTCGCGTGAAAAAGCCGCTCAGTTGCTCGGGACCATGCTGGGGGGCTACAACATCGGGCCGATGATCGAGCTGCTCGACGATGCCCAGGACAGCGTCGCCACGCAGGCGGCGGCTGGACTGAAGAAGACCTTGCTGATGTTCGACCAGTTCCACGACGTCAAGGAAAGAGCCGAAAAAGGCAACCCATACGCCAAAGCCGTGCTGCAAAGCTGGGCCGATGCCGAGTGGTTCACCAGTCGCCCTGAAGTGCCGGAATCGATCACGCTGACGGTTTTCAAAGTAGCCGGCGAGATCAACACCGACGATCTGTCTCCCGCCCCCGACGCCTGGAGCCGCCCCGATATTCCCTTGCATGCGCTGGCCATGCACAAGAATGCGCGCCCCGGCGTCACGCCGGAAGAAGACGGCAAGCGCGGCCCGGTCAGCTTCATTGAAGCGCTCAAGGCCAAGGGCAACCTGGTGGCCTACGTTGGCGACGTGGTGGGCACCGGTTCCTCGCGCAAGTCCGCCACCAACTCGGTGCTGTGGTTCACGGGTGAAGACATCCCGTTCGTGCCGAACAAGCGCTTTGGCGGTGTCTGTCTGGGCGCTAAGATCGCGCCTATTTTCTACAACACCATGGAGGACTCCGGCGCGCTGCCGATCGAACTCGACGTGAGCCAGATGGCCATGGGCGACGTGATCGAACTGCGTCCCTACGAAGGCCAAGCACTGAAAGACGGCAAAGTCATTGCCGAGTTCAAGCTCAAAAGCGACGTGCTGTTTGACGAAGTGCGCGCCGGTGGCCGCATTCCCTTGATCATTGGCCGGGGCCTGACCGCCAAGGCGCGCTGGGCGCTGGGCCTGCCGGCGTCGACGCGGTTCCGCTTGCCGCAGAACCCGAGCGACAGCGGCCGCGGGTTTACCTTGGCGCAAAAAATGGTGGGTCGTGCGGTTGGCCTGCCCGAAGGTCAGGGCGTGCGCCCCGGCACTTACTGTGAGCCCCGCATGACCAGCGTCGGCTCGCAAGATACCACCGGCCCGATGACCCGCGACGAGCTCAAAGACCTGGCCTGTCTGGGCTTTAGCGCTGACTTGGTGATGCAGTCGTTCTGCCACACGGCGGCCTATCCGAAGCCGGTCGACGTCAAGATGCACCACGAGCTGCCGGAGTTCATCAATAACCGCGGTGGCATTTCGCTGCGCCCCGGCGACGGCATCATTCACAGTTGGCTCAACCGCATGTTGCTGCCCGATACCGTGGGCACCGGCGGCGACAGCCACACCCGCTTCCCGATCGGCATCAGTTTCCCGGCCGGTTCTGGTCTGGTGGCCTTTGGCGCCGCCACCGGCGTGATGCCGCTTGATATGCCGGAGTCCGTGCTGGTGCGGTTCAAGGGCAAGATGCAGCCTGGCGTGACGCTGCGCGATCTGGTCAACGCCATCCCGCTGTACGCCATCAAGGCCGGTCTGTTGACTGTTGCCAAGCAAGGCAAGAAAAATATCTTCTCGGGCCGCATTCTGGAAATTGAAGGCTTGCCCGATTTGAAGGTGGAGCAGGCCTTCGAGTTGAGCGACGCCTCGGCCGAGCGCAGCGCCGGGGGCTGCACCGTGCACCTGAACAAGGAACCGATCATCGAATACATCAACAGCAACATCACGATGCTGAAGTGGATGATTGCCAGCGGCTACTCCGACGTGCGCACCATCAAGCGCCGCATCAAGGCGATGGAAGCCTGGCTGGCCGATCCGCAGTTGCTCAAGGGCGACGCCGATGCCGAGTACGCGGCCGTCATCGAGATTGACCTGGCCGATATTCACGAGCCGATCGTGGCCTGCCCGAACGATCCGGACGATGTGAAGATGCTGTCCGAAGTGGCCGGTGCCAAGATCGACGAAGTCTTCATCGGCTCGTGCATGACCAACATTGGCCACTTCCGGGCTGCCTCCAAGTTGCTGGAGAACAAGCGCGACATCCCGGTCAAGTTGTGGGTGGCGCCGCCGACCAAGATGGATGCCAAGCAGTTGAGCGAGGAAGGCCATTACGGCGTGCTCGGCTCTGCCGGTGCGCGCATGGAAATGCCGGGCTGCAGCCTGTGCATGGGCAACCAGGCGCAGGTCAAAGAGGGCGCGACCGTGTTCTCCACTTCCACCCGCAACTTTCCCAATCGTTTGGGCAAGAACAGCAACGTCTACTTGGGCAGCGCTGAGCTGGCAGCCATCTGCTCCAAGC
>JAKFXU010000075.1 GCA_021731215.1 Rhodoferax sp. | reverse complement strand
CTCTTCCAGCTGTTTTAAAGATTCGGCCATTTGCTTGAAGGAGCCCGCCAGGCGCTCGAGCTCGTCGCCGGTGCGGATGTCGAATTTCAAATCCAGCTGGCCCTGGGCCACCTTGCGCGCGGCCGCCTCCACCGCAAAGGCTTCGCCCACGATCAGGCTGTTGCCGCCGGTGGCGTACTCGCGCATGACGCGTTCGTAGTCGGCATTGGCGACGTTTTCGCTGGCCTTGTATTCAATCTCGCCGCGCGCCTGCGCCGCCTGGAGCGCCTTGTGCAGGCGGCTGACCCATTGCTGCTCGAACGGCACGGTGTAAATGGCTGCGACCTTGAGCTTGGCTTGCGCCAGGCTCAAGCCGGGGCTCAGGGTGGCCAGTGCAGCGGCCAGAACGAGCGCTTGACGGCGGGTGAGTAGCTTGATGGACATGGTTTCTCCAGGTTGATGACACGACAAAAAAAGGGTGCAAATCAAAAAGCAGATGACGTGCCAGCGCGCTCCAGCATGGCGTGCAGCAGCACATTGCAGCCAGCCGTGATGTGCTCGGGCTTGGCGTCTTCAATCTCATTGTGGCTGATGCCGTCCTTGCAGGGTATGAAAATCATGCCGCTGGGCGCCAGTTGCGCCATGTAGACCGCATCGTGGCCGGCGCCCGAGACCGCCGGCATGTTCGAATAGCCCAGCTTTTCGGCAGCGCGGGCGACCGCACCGACGCAATCGGGGTGAAAGGCCTGTGCCGGGTAGCTGGACACCAGTTCAATCTCAATGCCCAGGCCAGTCTTCTGGCTAAGCTGCGCGGCAAAAGCCTTGACCTCGTCGGCCATCTGGTCCACCAGCGCGTCGGTGCTGTTGCGCAGGTCAATCGAGAATTTGACCCGGCCCGGAATCACGTTGCGGCTGTTCGGGTGCACGTGCACCATGCCGACCGTGCCGCGCCCGTGCGGGGCGTGCCGCAGGGCTGCCGCCACTACTTCCTGCATCAAATGCATGGCGACCTGCATCGCGTCCTTGCGCAGCGCCATCGGGGTCGGGCCCGCGTGCGCTTCCATGCCGGTCACGGTGCAGTCAAACCAGCGGATGCCCAGCACGCCCTGCACCACGCCGATGGTGGTGTTGTGGTCTTCCAGCACCGGGCCTTGTTCGATGTGCGTCTCGAAGTAGGTGCCGATGGGATGGTCACCAGGCTCTTGCTCGCCGATGTAGCCGATGCGCTTGAGTTCCTCGCCCACGGACTTGCCCTCGGTGTCTTTGGCCGCGTAGGCGTGCTCCAGCGTGAAGGCCTTGGCAAAAACGCCCGAGCCCATCATCACCGGGACAAAGCGCGAGCCTTCTTCGTTGGTCCAGAACGCCACTTCGATCGGCGCTTCGGTCTCTATCCCCAGGTCGTTCAAGGTGCGCACCACTTCCAAACCGGCCAGCACGCCGTAGTTGCCATCGAACTTGCCGCCGGTGGGCTGGGTGTCGATGTGGCTGCCGGTCATGATCGGGGGCAGGCTGTTGTTGCGCCCGGCGCGGCGCATGAAGGCGTTGCCGATCTTGTCGATGGTGACGCTCATGCCCGCTTCCCTGGCCCACTGCAAAACCAGGTCGCGCCCCTGTTTGTCCAGGTCGGTCAGGGTCAGGCGGCAGACCCCACCCTTGGGCGTCGCACCAATTTTCGCCAGCTCCATCAGCGAGGCCCACAGGCGGGGGCCATTGATGCGGATGGAATCTATGTCGATGCGGGCTTGGTTTTGGATTTTGGTATCCATGGTCGGGCTCCTTCCAGTAGGGGTTTCGCTCCCTCTCCCGCTGGCGGGAGAGGGTTGGGGTGAGGGTCTTAGTTCGGCTGGCGCTGCACCGCCGTCGGCGCCAAGGCGTCGGCGCGTGCTTTGGCCGCCGCAAAGTTCGGGCCAAAGGCGGGACGCTTGATATAGCGCCCCTTGCCCTGCACGGCGCGCAAATCGCCCTGCACAAACACCAGTTCGCCCTGGCTCACGGTGTGGCTGGGAACGCCCCGCACGCTGCGGCCCTCGAAGACGTTGAAGTCGCCCTTGCTGTGCTGGGTCTTGGCGGACAGGGTTTTTGTGCCCTGCGGGTCCCATACCACCAGGTCGGCATCGGCGCCGACCGAGACGCTGCCCTTTTGCGGGTAGATGTTGAACAGCTTGGCGGCGTTGGCGGAGGTCACGGCGACAAACTCGGAGGGCGTCAGGCGCCCGCTGTTGACGCCCTCGTGCCAGATCACGGCCAGGCGTTCCTCGACACCGCCGCAGCCGTTCGGTATCTTCATGAAATCGTCCTTGCCGGCGGCTTTTTGCCCGGCGCAAAAGACGCAGTGGTCGGTGGCGGTGGTTTGCAAGTTGCCCGATTGCAGGCCGCGCCACAAAAATTCCTGGTGCTCCTTGGGCCGGAACGGCGGGCTCATCACGTGCGCGGCAGCGGTGGCAAAGTCGGGATGGCGGTACACGCTGTCGTCCAGCACCAGGTGCCCGGCCAGCACCTCGCCGTAAACCCTTTGACCGCGGGCGCGGGCGCGGGCAATCGCCTCGGCCGCTTCGATGCACGACACATGCACGATGTAAATCGGCACGTTGAGTACATCGGCGATCGCAATCGCGCGGTTGGCGGCCTCGCCCTCGACCATCGGCGGGCGCGACAGCGGATGGCCTTCGGGGCCGGTGATGCCCATGGCGGTCACTTCCTTTTGCAGCAGGAACACCAGCTCGCCGTTCTCGGCGTGCACGGTGGGCATGGCGCCGAGTTCGAGCGCGCGCTTGAAGCTGTTGACCAGCGTTTCGTCGTCGCACATGATGGCGTTCTTGTAGGCCATGAAGTGCTTGAAGCTGTTGACGCCTTCCTGCTCCACCAAGGTGCCCATGTCGCGCTTGACGGATTCATCCCACCAGGTCACGGCCACGTGGAAGCTGTAGTCGCTGGCCGATTTTTCAGCCCAGCCGCGCCAGGTGTGGTAAGCCTCCAGCAGGCTCTGCTGCGGGCTGGGAATGACAAAATCAATGATGCTGGTGGTGCCGCCGGCCAGAGCGGCCGCCGTGCCGGTGAAGAAGTCGTCCACCGCGACCGTGCCCATGAAGGGCAGTTGCATGTGGGTGTGCGGGTCGATGCCGCCCGGCATCACGTACTGGCCGCCGGCGTCCACCACGGTGGCGCCGGCGGGTGCCTGCAGGCCTTCGCCCACCGCAATGATCTTGCCGCCCTGACACAGCACATCAGCACGAAAAGCGCAGTCGGCATTGACGACGGTGCCACCACGGATCAAGAGGTTGGTCATGAAAGTGTCCTTAAAAATTCAAAAGTGCAATGGAAAGGAGGCCGGCTCGCGCATGTTACGCCGATCATTCAGACTGGGGTGATGCTGCGCATCGGATTGTTGGGGTGGCTGGTCCAGTCGGCGTGGCTGGCGCTGACCGTCTTGCCCGTGCGCAGATCTTTCTCGCCCGGCGCCAGGTCGCGCAGCGTGATGCATTCGGGCACCGGACAAACTACCACGCACAGGTTGCAGCCGACGCATTCGTCTTCGCGGACTGAGAAGTGGCGTTGACCGTCTTTCATGGTGGTAATCGCCTGGTGCGAAGTGTCTTCGCAGGCGATGTGGCAGCGTCCGCATTCGATGCACAAGTCCTGCTTGATCACCGCCTTGCTGATGTGATTGAGGTTGAGGTAGCGCCAGTCCGACACGCTGGGCACCGCCTTGCCGCGAATGTCGTCCAGCGATTGGAAGCCCATCTCGTCCATGTAGTTGGACAGGCCGTCGGTCATTTCCTGCACGATCTTGAAGCCGTAGACCATGGCGGCGGTGCAGACCTGCACCGTGCCGGAACCCAGCGCGATGAAGTCGAGCGCGTCGCGCCAGTTGCCGATGCCGCCAATACCCGAGATCGGCAAGCCCGCCGTCTGCGGGTCACGCGCAATCTCGGCCACCATATTCAGGGCGATGGGTTTGACGGCCGGGCCGCAGTAGCCGCCGTGCGAGCCCTTGCCGCCGGTCGATGGCGTCATGGTCAGCGTGGCCGGGTCCACGCCCATGATGGAGTTGATGGTGTTGATCAGCGATACCGCATCGGCGCCGCCGCGCTTGGCGGCACGCGCCGGCAGCCGGATGTCGGTGATGTTGGGGGTGAGCTTGACGATCACCGGCAGCTTGCTGTGCTGCTTGCACCAGGCCGTCACCATCTCGATGTACTCGGGCACCTGGCCGACGGCGGCACCCATGCCGCGTTCGCTCATGCCGTGCGGGCAGCCGAAGTTGAGCTCGATGCCGTCGGCACCGGTGTCCTCCACGCGCGCCAGGATCGCTTTCCAGGATTCTTCCACGCAGGGCACCATCAGCGACACCACCATGGCGCGGTCGGGCCAGTCGCGCTTGACCTGGGCGATCTCGCTCAGATTGAGCTCCAGGTCGCGGTCGGTGATGAGCTCGATGTTGTTGAAGCCCAGCAGGCGCCGGTCGGGGGTGAGCAGCGCGCCATAGCGCGGGCCGTTGACATTGACCACCGGCGGGCCGGCCTCGCCCAGCGTTTTCCAGACCACGCCGCCCCAGCCGGCTTCAAAAGCGCGGTTGACGTTGTAGGCTTTGTCGGTCGGCGGCGCCGAGGCCAGCCAGAAGGGGTTGGGGCTTTGGATGCCCACAAAGTTAGTATGAAGATTGGCCATGGAGAACTCCGTGATGAGGGGTGTCGGGTTGCTGGCCTCAGACGCCAGCGAGTTGCGCGTGAATGGCCGTGGCAGAGCTCATGCCGTGGGCCACGGCCTCCACTGTCAGGTCCAGGCCACCTGCTCGGCAGTCGCCGCCGGCCCAAACACCCTGTAGGCTGGTCAGGCCGTCTTCGCCCGTGGCGATGCGCCCGCCCTCCAGCCCGATGCCGGACGCGGCCAGCACGGTGCTGAGCATCTGCTGGCCGATGGCCTTGAACACCATGTCGGCCTCGATCTCTTCAAACTCGCCGCTGGGCCTGAGCTTGCCGTTGACCAGCGACTGACGCTCAAATCGCACGCCAGTGACCTGACCATTGGCGCCCACAATCTCCACCGGGCTGAGCCAATGGCGAATGGTCACGCCGTGCGTCTTCGCCCAATCCTGCTCCACCAGCGAGGCCGACATGGCTTCGACGCCACGCCGATAGACCATGTGCACGGCCTGCGCGCCCAGCAGGCGTGATTGCACGGCGGCGTCGACCGCGGTCATGCCCCCGCCAATCACCACTACGCGTCGACCGATCGGCAGGGTGGACAAATCAAGGGTCTGGCGCAGCGTGGCAATGAAGTCGACTGCGTCTTGAACACCTTCAAGTTCTTCACCCGGGATGCCCAGTTTTGGTGTGCCAGCCAGTCCCAAGCCCAAAAACAGGGCGTCATAGTCCTTTTGCAGTGCCTTGAGTTGGTCCGAACTTTCGAGCTTCCAGCCCTTGCGCACCTCGATGCCGCCAATCGACAACAACCAGTTCAGCTCGCGCTGGGCGAAGCCCTGCGGCGTTTTGTAGGCGGCCAGACCATATTCATTGAGGCCGCCGGCTTTGGCGCGCGCATCGAACATCACCACCTCGTGCCCGAGACGTGCCAGCGTGTGGGCGCAAGCCAGGCCGGCCGGGCCGGCGCCGACCACTGCCACCCGCTTGCCCGTGGGCGCGGCCCGTGTGAACAGGGGTTTGTCGTCTTCCATGGCGGCATCCACCGCGTGGCGTTGCAGGCGGCCAATGGCCACGGGCTTGCCCTCTTGCGTGTTGCGCACGCACACCTGTTCACACAGCACCTCGGTCGGGCAGACCCGGGCGCACATGCCGCCCAGCGGGTTGGCTTCCAGAATGCTGCGCGCCGCGCCGCGCAGATTGCCATCGGCAATGCGGCGGATGAAGGAGGGCACATCAATGCGGGTCGGGCATGCAGTGGCGCAGGGCGCATCAAAGCAGTAGAGGCAGCGTTCGGCCTCCAGCACCGCCTGCCCCGCGCTCATGGGTGGGTTGGCGTCAGAGAAGCGGCGGGCGTATTCGTCGGCGCTCAGGCGGGCCGGGCGAACGTCGGGTGCGGAGGAAGTGGACACGCGGGCAACTCCTGGGTTGAAGTAAAAATTCAAAACTGACCATTTGGTCAACTTAATGATTCGATACTAGCAATAGGAATGCCAGGATGCAACTAGGGGTTTGCCCCAACGCCCAGGCGACGCGGGTGGCGGCAGCGCAAGGGGGCGGGCGTCACCGATGCGTATATATTGCAATGCATACATTGACAGTCACACCAAACAGGGGGTACCGTCGCACTCAACCCTCTGCAATACCCGAGTCTGCCAGTTGGCAGAGCGTCTGTGGCCACGCATAAGCGGGTTCCACATCATTCACCGACAATAAGTCCTGTTGTCTTGGTCAGGAGCAATCATCTTCTCACTTCAACAGGAAACAACTATTTCGCCGCCCCAGTAATTTTTCGCCTGTGAAGTCGCGTTGAATCAAGCCACACAGATTTTCTTCGATTCATTTACCAACGCCGATCCAGGACACATAACTCAGCGCCAATTGCAGCCGCCAGACGTGCATTGTTCAACACCAACTCGATATTGGCCACGAGACTGTCGCCCCCCGTGAGCTCACATACCCGTGCCAGTAAAAAAGGGGTCGATTCCTTACCACTGATTCTCTGTGCATGTGCCTCCTCCAATGCCTGAGCAATTGCACGGCCAATAACGTCACGCGACATTGCAAACTCTTGTGGAATCGGATTGGCAA
This sequence comes from Rhodoferax sp., assembly GCA_021731215.1. GTDB lineage: Bacteria > Pseudomonadota > Gammaproteobacteria > Burkholderiales > Burkholderiaceae_C > Rhodoferax. The sequence goes on along the minus strand of JAKFXU010000075.1, from coordinate 12,946 downwards.
TTACCATGCCACCCTTGAGCGACATGGCCCATTTGACATGCAAGACGCGCGCAACTTGCGCCGCAGTATCCAGACAGTAGTCCACCGAAAATTCGCTGTCGCGGGTAAAAAATGCCGGCAATGAGTTCGTCTGGTATCCAACCACAGGTACTCCGTGAGTTTCGAGGTACTCCAGTGTCAATCCCAAATCAAGTATCGACTTTGCACCCGCACAGACCACTGCGACAGGGGTCTGCGCCAACTCCTGAAGATCCGCAGAGATGTCAAAACTTTGCTGCGCATTGCGGTGCACACCGCCAATGCCACCGGTGGCGAATACACGAATACCCGCCATCGCCGCAATGATCATCGTAGAGGCCACGGTGGTTGCCCCCGAGCGACCCGCTGCGACGATAAATGGTATGTCACGTCGACTGACCTTGACCACCGCGCGTCCACCTCGGCCAAGCGCCTCAATGTCGCCCGCACTCAGGCCTGCCTTGAGTCTGCCATCGATGATGGCTATCGTTGCAGGTACCGCACCATGCGTTCTGACCTCAGCTTCCACCAGCATGGCTGTCTGTACGTTTCTGGGATAAGGCATACCGTGAGAGATGATGGTGGATTCCAGTGCAACCACGGGAACAGCGTTGCCCAGGGCACGCTCTACTTCAGGCGAAACATCAAGAAAAGAAGGATTCAACATAAACGAAATGGCCGTCAAAATTGCAGGGAACTGGCAGACAACAGTTTTTGGACCGCCGTCACCGAGAGTAGGGGGTCGTTGGCAAATTTACTGGCTAAGGTCAACTCGGCGCACGCCATGGCAAATTCCACCGACTGCGAAAGCGGCATGCCGCGTACAAAAGCGTGCACCAAGCCGGCCAACAATGCATCCCCGGCGCCAGTTGTATTCACCACACTGACCCGTCTTGCGGGACGGTGTCCGGTAACACCTTGCGCATCACACCAGCAAACGCCCTGTTCGCCCAAACTGACCACCACGTTAGTCACGCCCAATTGGTGCAAATACGCCGCGGCGAGGCACGCCTCAGGCGCTGACATCGCCGTTTGGCCGCTCAGAGCCTGCGCCTCAAGCCGGTTTACTTTAAGGGTATGGATCCGCCCAAGCCAGGGGGCGATCCTCTTGCATTTTACAACCGAGACGCCATCAGCAAAAACCGCGGCCATAGACGCATGAGCCATCAGCCATTCCAATGCGACAGGGGTCAGGTTGCAATCCACAACCATGCAGGTTGCGGCGTCAAAAACTCCCGTATAGTTGCGCAGAACCTCGGGCGTTAGACACTCCAACAGGGCCATGTCATTTACAGCCACTGCCATATCCCCGTCCGGGCCATGCAAGGAAAGATAGCTTGCTGTTCTTTGCGAAGGCAAGACGAAAAACGCTGCAACGTCAACGCCCGCCGCCCGCGTGGCATCTAGTAAATGTCTCCCGAAAACATCTTCGCCCACTGCGCTGACAAGGCGCGTGATGTGCCCCAGACGAGCCAGGTTTTCAGCGACGTTTCGGGCCACGCCACCCGGGAAACAATGAATATGTCCCGCTGTCGAATCAGCGGTCGCCAGGGCTACGCTGGTCTGAGCACTGATATCCATATTGGCCCCGCCAATCACTGCAATGTATTTCGGCAACTTGACGAAGTCATTCGAAAGTCGTGTCGATGGTAGGTGTGCAGTCATGGTTATTGGCGCCGGTTAAACTTTCAGCTCGGACATGTTGCTGCTTTTTGAACAAGCGTTCGCGTCGGCCTCATTCCCAGCAGGCGCTTCCATAGGCCATTGCGCCTACACCGAAAAATGATGCCAGCGTTTGTCCCAAATCTGCAAAGCTGCGCCGTACTCCAAGCGCTTTGGTCTGGGGACATGCGGGGCCGGTGAACAGCAACGGAACATATTCGCGTGTATGGTCAGAGCCTGGCCAGGTGGGGTCACAGCCGTGGTCAGCGGTCAAGGCTAGCAAATCACCGGGCTTCAAGCGCGACTGCAACTGTGGCAGCACAGCATCGAATTCTTCTAACGCACGCGCATAACCGGCTACATCACGGCGGTGGCCGTAAAGCATGTCAAAGTCCACCAGATTGGCAAACACCAACCCACCGTCTGGACATGCGTCGAGAGCCTGCAAGGTTTGTGAGAACAAAGCGGCATTGCCGTCTGCCTTGTAACTGTGGGTGATACCGCGATGGGCAAAAATGTCAGGGATTTTTCCCACCGCATGCACCTCGCGGCCTTGCTCCACCAGACGATCAAGCAAAGTTTCCCCAGGCGGCGGTGTGGTGTAGTCACGGCGATGCCCGGTGCGGGTGTAGCGCCCCCCCTCGCCCACGAATGGACGCGCGATGACACGCGCAATATGCGTGCGATCAAAAATGGGTTTGGCAATTTCGCAAATTCGATAGAGTCTTTGCAGCCCGAAATCGGCTTCATGCGCCGCCACTTGGAACACGCTGTCGGCGCTGGTGTAGCAAATTGGCCAGCCCGTGCGCACATGCTCTTCACCCAAACGCTCAAGGATTTCTGTGCCGCTGGCGTGACAGTTGCCCAAGCTACCGACCAAGCCACAAGCGCGGTACCACTCTTGCATTAAATCAGCCGGAAAAACACTGGCGTTATCCTGACGCGGAAAGTACCCCCAATCGAAGTTGACCGGGCAAGCCATCATTTCCCAGTGACCGCTGGGGGTGTCCTTGCCCAGACTTTGCTCAGCCGCTGCACCGTAAATGGCACCGTGAGGCTCGATGCGCTCGAGACCCTCTGGCCAATGGCCTGTCGCCGACTCGGCTGCGTGGCCCAGGCCCAGGCGCAACAGATGTGGAATACGCAGCGGTCTTTGCTGCGCTTGGCACCAACGCGCGATGCTGCCCAGCGTGGAGGCGCCCACGTCACCAAAGTGCGCCGCATCGGGTGCGCATCCGATGCCCAATGAATCCAAAACCAGAACCACCGCCCGTGTCACAAGGGGACTCCTTCTTCATGGATGATTTCTACAATGGCGGCTGGACTGGTGCAGGGACTATCAGAAAATGTGAGTGCGCGCAATAAGGACTGGCCTGCATGAATAGCCGAATCCTCATCGGCCGCGTGGACCCGCGCGATCACCTGTCCGGCTTCGACGCGTTGGCCGACGCCAATCACGTTAGAAAAGCCAACGCTGTGGTTGATGCTGTCTGCAGCGCGTCGGCGCCCACCCCCCAACTCGATCACCAGTACGCCAATGTGGCGGGTTTGCATGCCACCGATCCAACCGGACTGCGGTGCGATGACTTGGGTTTGCACGGGTGCTGCAGGCAAATGAAATTCGGGTCGATCGATCAAATCTGCAGGCCCGCCAAGTGCACTCACCATGCGGGCAAAGCGCTCGGCGGCGGCGCCGCTTTGCAAAGCCCGATCCAGTTGCCCCAGGGCATCTTCAACATCAGCAGCCAGGCCGCCAATAAGCAGCATTTGCGCTCCCAATGCACGCGTGACCTCGAGCAGCCGTGAGTCGCGGTAGCTACCGGTCAAAAAATCGATGGCTTCCCGCATTTCAACCGCGTTACCGCAACTGTGCCCCAGCACTTGGTTCATGTCAGTGATCAAGGCTCGCGTTGGCAAGCCAGCGCCTTGCGCGACCTGGACCAGTGAATGGGCGAGATCTCTCGCCATCGGCATGTCGCTGGCAAAAGCACCATCTCCCACCTTCACGTCCATGACCAGGCCTTGCAAGCCTGCTGCCAGCTTTTTGGACAAGATGCTGGCGGTAATCAGCGCCACCGACTCGACGGTGGCGGTGACATCACGGATGGCGTAAAGCCGCCGGTCAGCAGGCGCCAGGTCAGCGGTCTGGCCGATGATGGCGCAACCGACATCCCGCACCGTGCGCCGCAGCAGATCCAGACTGGGGGCAGTCTGATAGCCCTGGATGCTGTCAAATTTATCCAATGTGCCACCGGTATGCCCGAGGCCACGACCCGAAATCATGGGCACATAGGCACCACAGGCTGCGATCATGGGGGCCAGCATGAGGCTGACTTTGTCACCCACGCCGCCGGTCGAGTGCTTGTCGAGCACGGGGCCTGGCAGATGTGCCGATGCCCAATCGATCACCTCGCCTGAGCGCTTCATCGCCTGGGTCAAGGCCACCCGCTCGCTCATGTTCATGCCTTGAAAGTACACCGCCATCGCCAGCGCGGCGGTTTGGCCTTCACTCCAGGCGCCGTTGACAAGCCCCCGGACAAAGTTCTGAATCTGCTCAGGCGTGAGTTCTTCGCCATCGCGCTTGGCTCGTATGATTTCTTGTGCAAGCATGAATTTAATCAGTTGGGGACAGAGCTGGCGAACAGCCAACATCTGACGATTAGTTGGTGACAGAGCTTGTTCACTTCCCCGCAATCGGGACGAGCCGATTGCGCATGTAACTGCGGTCTGTCCCGCAAAATTATTAATAAACGTGTTTAGAGCTTGAATTTGCTTGAACCCCCCTACCGGAGACGCCCAATAGTTGTGCAATGTCGCCCCACAAGCTGCTGGCGCCAAGGCGAAAACGAGAGGGAACCAGAGCTTTCGGCCCTAATATCTCTTGCACCAAATCCAGGTAGGGCAGTACGTCGGCCATGGTCCGCAGGCCACCCGACGCCTTGAAGCCAAGGCGCTGCGCGCGGCTGTGCGCTGAAATCGACTGCAACATAATGCGCGCTGCTTCCACACTTGCCCCTTGCGGTGTTTTGCCGGTACTGGTTTTCAGAAAATCGGCCCCGAAGTCCAGCGCTATCTGGCTGGCTTGCACAATGAGTTCTGGCCGCTGCAATTCACCGGTTTCCAAAATGACCTTTAACACCAGCCCTGCGGAGGCCGCGCGAACGCTTTTCAGCATATCGGCGCAGGCAGCCGCATCACCGGCCAGTAAACGACGGTAAGGCAACACACAATCAAGCTCTTGCGCACCGGCTTGAAGCACCTGTTCGACCTCGCGCAAAACGCTTTCCGGGGACTGGTCACCCCCAGGAAAATTCACCACGGCGGCCACCGCGATCGAAGGGGGCAATTGTTTGCGCGCAAAGGCTGCCAGCCTGGGCCACACGCAGACCGCGGCAACCGGCGGTAAAGCACCACCGGCGCCCATGGCACGCCAGCATAACCCTTCCACATCGGCTTGGCTGCTGTGTTCATTGAGGTCGGTCAGGTCCAGGCAGGACAGGGACAAGCGTGCCGCTGTGATCAGACGATCCGCCGCAGCTTGGTTAATTGGTTCCATTGGCAATGTGGTCTCCATGATTACAGCTCCATGCCAGTAATCACGCGCTCCAGCAGGGAGCACGCAGGTTCGCTGGCGGCTTGCGCTTGGGCCAAAGTGTGGCTGTGGCTCAAAGCCTCGTCCGACATGCCGGCAGCCATATTGGTGAGCAAGGAAAACGCGAGTACGCGCATGCCGATATGACGCGCAATAATTGTCTCTGGCACAGTGCTCATGCCAACCGCATCGGCCCCTAAGCGCGCGAGCATGCGTATCTCGGCCGGGGTCTCGAACTGCGGCCCGACACACCACGCATAAACGCCCTGATGCAAGGTCACCCCAAGGCTATTGGCAATGCACAGTGCCTGCTTTCGCAGTTCGGCATCGTAGGCGTTGATCATGCTGACAAAGCGCTCCGAACCGGTTTCACCGATCAGCGGGGAGTGCTGCGAAAAATTGATGTGGTCTGTCAACACCATCAGGCTGCCGGTCGGCATATGCGCCTGAAGACTGCCTGCCGCATTGGTTTGAACCAGAACTTCACACCCCCAATCGCGCAAAGTGCGCAAAGACTGCTTCATGCCATCAGGCTGGCCGGTTTCATAAGTGTGCTTACGGCCATTCAGCAAGACTATCTCGTGGTCACCCATGCGCCCCCACACCAGATCACCGGCATGGCCTTGCACGCTGGGCAGCGGAAATCCTGGCAGGTCGGCATAAGAGAAGTGAACCGGGTCTTTGACCTTTAAAGCCAGTTCCGCCCACCCCGAACCCAGAACGACCGCTACGCGCGGACGAGCCTGCGGCAGGCGTTGATGGAGAATCTCCAAGGCATTCATAGTATTCTTTGTCTCATGGCTTGGGCGATTCCAAGTGTTCCGGCCCAAAGCTGTAAGGCAACAAGGCCTGCAGAGTCAGGCTGGTGCGCAGCCCGTTTTCATCAGCCAGCAAAATCGGCACATCGGGTTGGGCGAATTCACGAATTTTTTGGCGACATCCGCCACACGGTGTAACCCAGTGTTCGCCCTGACCGAGTACCAGGACGGCGCACACGCGACGACCACCCGCCAGCACCATAGCGCTGAGTGCTCCCGCTTCAGCGCAAACGCCTTGAGGGTAGGCAGCATTTTCAACATTGCATCCGGCGTGGATGCGACCCGATTCATCAAGCACGGCCGCCCCAACCCGAAAGCGAGAATACGGCGCGTAGGCCGCCTCGCGCGCCGCCAGAGCGGCACGCCAGAGTGATTGACATACCTCCTGTGGCAGTGCCGCTCCTGAAGGGTTGATCATTTTCGCTTCATTCATACCGCAATTTATCTTTTCCGTTCCATTAGCCAGTTTCATCAGGCTAAGCCAGAAACTCAATCGATTCAAGCATGCTGGCACGGTATCAGAAGTTGATTTTCGCGGTCAAGATCAACGCATCCTGGTACGTGGCGGAACCCAGTTTTCCATCGGCATATCGGTAGGACAATCCTGTGGTGAGTTTTGGGGTCAGATTCCACCACAGTGACACCGCGCCGTTATGACCGGTTGAACTGGCCATGCTGCCCCCTGCGTCACTGGCCGTGTTCAAAAATTTGTCTTTGCGATTAAATTCGGTTTCATGCCAGTTCGTGATCATGAACGATTGCTCACCGAGCTTAAAGCTGTAACCAAGCACCCAGCCGGCCATCAGGCCATTGAAGTCAGCGCCTGCGAACGACTTGCTCTCATGGTGAACGCCCAGAAATGGTTTGATCCAGAATGAGCCGCTGCTAAAGGCAGTCCCAAGACCGACTACATGATTCTGATCATTAAAGCCTGTCGCGTCACTGAAGTTAAAGATATGACCATACAACTGCACTGGCAGCCCGCCGACCTCGGTCAAATTCAAGCGACCAACACCCTTGTATGAAATACGACGGTTGTCGCGTCCATCTGTTTGATCTACACCGTTCAGCGGGTTTTCGATATCAAAAAAGCCGTACACCTCGCCCCATTTACCCCCCATCCCGCCTTCCACCTCGACGAACTGGAAATCTTTTTTCGATGCATAGCCAGGCGCGGTATTGCGCTCAGTCTTGGCACTCCAGTTCAAGTGATTGATGCTCACATTTTTGAACGACCAACCGTCATCGGCCCAAGCACCACCGGCCCCAACAAATCCAGCTACTGCAACGGTTAAAAAATAACGTGATTTCACAAATTTAATTTCTTTAAAAAATAGCAATGCTTTAGCTTTTAGACAAGCTTCGTGCGAATGAGGTGATAATTTTTCGCTACATATCCATCAGCGCTCCTTCGCATAAGGGGTTCCCAAAGCCTTGGGTGCCACCGCTTTTCCAAAAAACCCGGCAAGCAAAACCACCGTGAGCACATAAGGTAGCGCCTGAATAGCCTGCACAGGAACTTCCCCAACGATAGGCAAGCTAACACCTTGCAATCGAATGGCTGTTGCATCCAGAAAACCAAACAACAAGCAGGCCCAGAGTGCACCCGCCGGATGCCACTTGCCAAAAATTAGAGCGGCCAATGCCATGAATCCGCGTCCGGCGGTCATGTTGGGAACAAAAGTGGGGCTTTGCGCCAGCACTAAGTAGGCACCCGCCAGACCACACAAAATGCCGTTAAGCGACAGCGCCGCGTAGCGCATGGCCCTGACCGAAACACCCGCAGCCTCTACCATGGTGGGGTTCTCGCCCACCGCGCGCAAGCGCAAACCAAATCGCGTCCGCCACAACAGCCACCATGTGAAAGGCACCAGCATCAAGGTCACATAGACCAGAATGTTATGGCTGAACAATCCCCTGGCCAGCACCACGCCTAACCAGGGCAGCGCTTGCAGCGCCTCGCTCACGCCCGGCAGCAACACCTCCAGGCGCAGGGCATCGGATACGGGTGGGGTCTGCCCCCCCTGCTTGAACCATGCCGCGCCCAGTACCGCCGTCATTCCAATTGCAATGATATTGATAGCTATGCCTGACACGACCTGATCGCCGTTATGACTGACACAGGCCAATCCATGCAGCCAAGACAGCATGGTGCCAGTCACCACAGCCGCTAAAAGCGCCAGAAACAGGGACCCAGATGTCACACCGACCGCAGCCGTCATGAAAGCCGAGAACAACAGCTTTCCTTCCAGACCGATATCGACAACGCCGCTGCGTTCGCTCAATAGTCCCGCCAGGGCACAAAGAATCAGGGGCGTGGCCACACGCAATGTGGAACCCAGCAGGTCGCCCAAAAAAAATTCACCCACGGAATACCCCTTCGCGCTGCGGCAGATGAACCCCCCTCAGCATTGCCAGCAACCGTGTCAGCCAAGGCACCGTCACATAAGCCATGGCGCCAGAACACAAAATAATCAAACCCTGAAGGGTGACAATCATGTCGCTCGTGAACCCTGGCACCTCAAATGCAACTTCAGAACCCCCTTGGAACAGGGCGCCGAACAACAAGCTGGAAAACACAATTCCCAGGGGATGATTTCGGCCCATCAGCGCCACCGCGATGCCAATAAAACCGGAACCCGCCACGAAGTCGAGCAACAACCTGCCGCTCACACCTGCAATTTCGTTGACACCGACCATCCCCGCCAGACCGCCAGACAGTCCCATCGCCAGTACCAATTGGTACCGGGTATGAATGCCCGCATATTGCGCGGCACTTACGCTGGAGCCCACTGCGCGCAAGCGGTAACCGGCACGGGTCCGCCAAAGAAACCAGTACACCCCGATGGCAGCCGCCAAAGCCAAAAACAGGCTGGCGTTGAGCGGCGAAGACGGCCAGCTCAGACCGAGCGAACCGAGCACCACGTGCATGTCTGGCATCTTGGCCGAATTGGCAAAAGACGCGCTTTCGAGAGACATCGACCCAGGCACCTTGAGCCAGTTCACCACCAGGTACACCAGCAAAGTCGATGCCATGAAATTGAACATGATGGTGGTGATGACGATATGACTACCGCGATAAGCCTGCAAATAGGCAGGCACCATTGCCCACAACAGGCCGAACAAAACCGCAGCCATAACCATCAGGGGCAGCATCAACCAGGCTGGCAAGTGAGCTGACAACCACAGTGCCACGAGCCCGGTGCCCAAACCGCCCATGATGGCCTGCCCTTCGCCTCCGATATTGAACAGCCCGCCATGGAAAGCGACGGCCACCGCCAACCCTGTGAACACGAATGTGGTGGCGTAATACAAGGTGTAGCTCAGTCCGCGTGATGTGCCAAAGGCGCCTTTAATGAGCGCAGACAACACGGTCAACGGATCCTGCCCGACCAGCATCACCAACAAACCGGCTGCCAGCAAGGCAATGGTCAAATTGATCATGGGCACAAGCACCAAGTCGGCCCACCGGGGCAAAGCAACGGTCGAATTCATTGCAAATATTCTCCGGACATCAAAAGGCCGAGCTTGGCCTCGTCGCACTCAGCGACCGGTAGCTCGCCGGTGACCCCACCCTGGTTCATGACAAGAACCCGGTCGGAAAGGGCCAAAATCTCGTCAAGCTCACTGGATACGAGCAACACCGCGCAGCCCTCATCGCGAATGGCACGAAGCTTGGCATGTATGAATTCAATGGCGCCGATGTCTACGCCCCGTGTCGGCTGACCGGCCAGCAGGATGCGCGGACGCCGGCCGATTTCCCGCGCGAGCACCAGTTTTTGCTGGTTGCCACCAGAAAAGCTCGAACACCGCAAGGCCGGGTTGCGAGGTCGCACGTCGAAGTCGTCCATCATGTGCTCGGTGGCGCTCCACATGGCGCGTTGGTGCATCCAGCCGCCATGTGAGTAATGGGGCAAGTGTTCGTATCCCAGCACCGCCGACTCCCAAGCGGCAAAGGTCATGACCAGCGCTCTGGCATGGCGGTCTTCCGGCACGTGGGCCACCCCCAGGGCACGAGCCTGCGCCGGCTCCAGCCAAGAGCCCGGGACAAAGCTATGCCGGCCCAGGCGCAGCCGTCCATTTTGTGGCTGCACCATACCGGCCAACACCTCCAGCAACTCGCTCTGACCATTGCCGGACACCCCGGCCACGCCGACTATTTCGCCAGCGCGCAGTGTCAAATCAACACCACGCAAGCGCGCCACGCCCCAGGCATCGGTGAAGCTCAGTGCTTCGGCCTGTAACAAGATTTCATCGTGTGCCACAGGGCTGGGCGAAACGGTCCTGCCCATCTGCACGTTGCGCCCGACCATCGCTTGGGCCAGTATATCGATTGAGGTCTGCGCCACCGTGGTTTCCAATACCACTGCGCCTGCCCGCATGACTGTGACACCATCGCACAAATGCATGACTTCTTTGAGCTTGTGCGTGATGATCAATACGGTCGTGCCTTGGACACGCAAGCGCTCCAGCACCTTAAACAACTGCTCAGTTTCTTGCGGCGTGAGCACGGCTGTAGGCTCATCCAGAATCAGTATCCGAGCGCCGCGAAATAGTGCCTTGAGGATCTCCAAGCGCTGGCGATCGCCCACTGTCAAATCGCCAACCTGAACGTCCAGAGAAACGTGCAGTCCGGTACTTTGCATCAGGGACTGCAGTTGTCCTCTGGCCTGTTCCTCTGCCTTGTAAAGCAGGACATGGGACTCGGCGCCCAGCATCACGTTCTCCATGACACTGAGGGTGTCAACCAGCATAAAGTGCTGATGCACCATGCATATGCCTAACGCAATCGCGTCTTGCGCGCTACGAATGCGTGTGGCGCGGCCATCAATACGAATTTCACCCTTGTCCGCCGTGTAAAACCCGTACAGAATCGACATCAGCGTGCTCTTACCGGCACCGTTTTCTCCAACCACAGCATGGATTGAGCCGGCAGGCACACGAAAATCAACCCCCTGATTGGCATACACAGCACCAAACCTTTTGTGGATGCCAATCATCTCGACCGCCCAAGCCGCGTCGTTTGGACCTGTGCACACGGCAACTTCATTGTTCATCCGGAAACTCTCTTGGCAGTGGACTGGCCGGTCCGGTGGATTCACGCAAAATCAATTGGCTTGATCGACGAACGCGGCGGGATTCAAGGTTTGGATGTTCAATCCGTTCGATCAACATGTCCGCCGCCTGCTTGCCAACCACCTTGAGTGAGTCACCCACGGTGGTCAGCGCAGGGTATGCGTAGCCCCCCATTTCGATCCCATCGATACCCATTACCGAAAAATCTGCCGGCACGCTCAGCCGCAACTTGGCGGCAGCGCGCAGCACCCCCATGGCCATCATGTCGTTGCAAGCCAAAACGGCCGAGACCAGTCGTTGGGGCAAGTACTGCATGCCATAGTCATAACCCGATTCGATGCTGAAGTCGCCTTCTCTGGACCAATCAGATTCTGGCTCGATGCCAGCATCAGCCAAACCTTGGCGCCATCCCCGAACGCGCTCCTGACTGATGGCCACGAAAGCGGGACCACTCAAGCAGGCGATGCGCCGATGGCCGAGTGTCAGCAAATGCTGCGTCGCTAACAGTGCCGTGTGAAACTGATCCATCTGCAACCAGTCAGCCGACATCTCAATAGCCTCATGGTCAATCAGCAACACGGGTATACGAATCTTTGCGAGCGCCTGAACCAGCCTGCTGTGATCGAAAATACCGGCCACCAGCAACAAGCCATCAACCCTTTGACTCAGCATGTTTTTAATCTGATGCGTCTGTTGATCGCCTTCCTGACCGGTGTTACCCAAAACTACCGAATAATCCGCCTGACGTGCCCCGTCTTCGATCCCCAGCGTGATTTCCGAACAAAACGGATTACTGATGTCGGGGACAAGAACCCCCAAGTTGCGTGTTTTGGACACCCGCAATGAACGGGCCAATGCGCTGGGCACATAGTTGATTTCGTGCACAGCCCGCATAACCCGTTCACGCGCACTCTCGCTGACCTTGCGGGTGCCGTTGAGTACATGCGAAACTGTGGTGAAAGATACCCCCGCCAAACGCGCCACATCTCTGATCGAACGCATAGCCCGCAACCCTTATTCAGGCACAACGATGGATCAAGTTCCCAGGCCAGCCCTGGCTCAGTACTTGCAAGCGTTGTCGGCCATGTAGTCAGCCACCTTGATCTTGCCGCTTATGATGGCCGCCTTGGCTTCCTCTACGGCACGCTTCATCTCGGCGCTGACCAGCTTGGCGTTGTGTTCGTCCATGGCGTAATCGACGCCACCCTCCTTAATGCCAAGCGCTGTCATGCCGGGCGCATGATTCTTGGCCACGTTATAGACCGCCACGTCCACCCTTTTGAGCATGGATGTCAGCATCGAGCCTGGCTGCAAATGGTTCTGATTGCTGTCGACGCCAATGGCCAACTTGCCGGCGTCCTTGGCGGCCTGGTAGACGCCCACGCCTGTGCCGCCAGCAGCGGCAAACACGACATCGGCTCCGCGGTTGATCTGAGACTTGGTCAACTCAGCGCCGCGAGCCGGATCGTTCCACGCCGCACCGGTACTACCCGTCATGTTTGAGAACACTTCGGCCTTGGCGTTGACGTGCTTGACACCTTGCTCATACCAGCAGGGGGAAGACACGACGCAGGCGCGGCGCCAGATCGTGCTGAGCTACATGAACACCATGCCGCTGTCGGCCAAAACCGGCTTTGGCGAAGTCCATGGCCTGGGCGATGGCTTGTGGGCCTGGTACATGTTTCTGACGCCGGGCTCCTCGGCCACGCTGCTGCAGGATGCCGACGATCCGCGCCGCGCCGCCTATCTGGAGCGCTTTGCCGACCACGAAGGGCAGGTT